>NZ_JABAIW010000070.1:0-19731 GCF_014231265.1 Clostridium sp. DJ247
TACATATAGTTTATTTTTTATAATATTCTATTCTATACCCGTCATTATGTTACTAATACACTTTGAATTTATATTCTTTTCTTTCATAGCCTTTACTGTCTTTTCATAGTCATATTGAAATTCAATAATTTCTGTTTCAACAGCTTCTTTTGTTATATCTATAATTAAATAAGTTCCATTAGGTCTTCCTATTTTAGGCTTTCCTATACTTCCATCATTGATCAACAGCTTGTTTCCATATGTCTCTTTATAAGGTATATGAGTGTGTCCACAAACCAGTATATCTTCTTGAAGCAGTTCCATAACTTCTTTAGCTTGTTCTGATCCTTCATTCACATATTCATTTATAGCTCTAGTACTTCCATGAACAAAGCATATGCTCTTATTTTCGTAGGTTAAAATAACTTTCCTAGGTAAAGATCTTAGATATGCTTTATTTTCTTCTCTTAACTCCTTAGCGGCCCAAGGCATACAAGACTTATTCACCTCTGTGTCTCTTATATAGTTAAACTTTTCCTCTAACACAGCAGCATCATAGTTCCCAAGAATACTAGTTATTTTATTCTTTCTAATTACCTCTACAACCTCATTAGGATATGGCCCATAACCAACTAAATCTCCAAGACAAACTATACTATCAATATTTTTCCCTTCAATATTCTCAAGGGCAGTATTCAAAGCCTCCAAATTACCATGAATATCCGAAATCACTGCTATTCTCATACTTTTACCTCCATACATCTCAGTTAAATACTTGGAATTCAACGTATAGATACCGATGCCCGAAATTTAACTTGTACTGCGGTATATATTACCATACTTCGTCACGTTAAATATTTTTAATTAGTCTAAAGCTCTAATTTGAGAAGAATCTAAGAACTTTGATAAACTCGCTCTGCTCAAACATATCTAAAGTTCTAAGATTTTTCTCAAATTGTCGCTAAGACTAATAAAAAAATATTTAAATGTGACTACAGTATCGGTAATATATACCTACGTACAAGTTAAATTTTCACTGCGGTTATCTATAGGTTTATTGCTAAAATCTTAACATATCCCGTAGTATAAGTTAAGTTTTTCCCACTGAACCTTATATCATTATATTACAATCCTGAGCTTTTATTAAGTCCTTTTATTAAATTAGCAGAAGCATGTAATTTTTCTGATTCTTCTTTCGAAAGATCTATTTCTAGTATATTTTTTATTCCTTTTGCACTTATAATGCATGGAGCCGAAATATATACATCATCAATTCCATATTGTCCTGAATATAGAGCTGAAACTGGTAACACAGTATTGTCATTATCAACTATAGCTTTTACTATGCTGGATACTGCTGTACCTATACCAAAGGAAGTGTATCCCTTGCCACGAACTATATCAAAACCAACTCTTTTAACCATGTTAGAAATGTCATCTTTAATTTCATCATCTATGCTTAAGTTCAATTTCTTTAAATATTCATCCAGTTGTATTCCAGATACAGTAATAGAGCTCCATGCTGCTACCTGTGAATCACCATGTTCTCCCAATACATATGCTGAAATTCTTCTATGATTTATGTTATATTTTTTACCAATGGAATACTTTAATCTAGCACTATCAACTACAGTTCCTGAACCAATAATTCTTTCTTTAGGAAAACCAGAAAGCTTATATGTCTGATATGTTAGTATATCTACTGGATTAGCTACTTGAATTACTATTGCATTAGGGCTATATTTAACCACTTCAGGAACAACAGAAGCATTAACTGATAACCCTTTTTTCAAGACATCTAATCTGCTTTCACCATACTTAGGCTGTGGTCCTGCTGTTATTATTACTATATCAGAATCTTTTGTACTAGAATAATCGCCATATTCAATAACTATATCTTCAACAAAAGCCGCGCTGTGAGCAATATCGAGAGCTTCCGCTTCTGCTTTTTCTTCATTTAAATCTACTATTACAATTCTTGATGCAAGTTTTTGCATCATTATTGCATAAACAGTAGTAGATCCCACAAATCCTGCTCCAATTACTGATATTTTAGCATCTTTACTTATCATTTTATCACCCTTTTTATTCATTACTATTATGTTCAGTATAGTATTTACTCATGAAAAGATATCATTCTTCTAAATTTTGTACAATATGAAAATAATCATTCAAAATTCCCACAAAATATTCTCTTTTTAATTTATATTATGTATGTAAAATAGGTTATGGAATATAATATTTTTTTACTTAGATATCTCTTATATCAGTATGTACTATATTTTTATTATTAAAAATAAGATAAAAAGCACCTTTATCAAGATGCTTTTTCCTTATTTTATATAGTTTTTATATTTTATAGGTTTGTTTTCTTCCCAAGGTTTATAGTTTTTTGCAAATTCTACCCTCTCCTCAAAGGTAGGATGATCATAATTCCAAAGCTTATATATTACTCCTGGAGTAGGAAGTACTAAGCTGTTCTCGTGAAGTTTTATTGTAGATGACACTGCAGCATCGTTATTTTTTGTCAGTTCAAGTTCAAATCTATCAGCTTCTCTTTCTGTATATCTGGAATATGCATTAGAAACTGGAGTTACAACGAACATAAATATATTTAAAAGTAGTATAAGCATAGGTATTGAAGCTATGTCTTGTAATTTATTAAATCCAAAAATACCTTGAGATTTTTCTAACATCCATAAAGCACTTTTATTTATAAAATAGAATACTAATATACTACCTACACCAGCAATTATAATAGCCTTCCACACATGCCCCATTATGTAATGACCCATTTCATGAGCAACAATACCTAAAACTTCTCCATAGGTAAGATTTTTTATAGTATTATCCCAAAGTACAATTCGTTTTGTGTTCAATACACCTGTCATATAGGCATTCATTTCTTTTGTATCAACACTTTTGTTAACCTGAAATACTTGGCAGTTTTTTATATTAGTCTTATCTATCTGTTTATATATCATAGTTTCTAGATTTTTATCCTGTAATCTTTCATATTTATTAAATATTGGATCAATATACACAGGAGAAACAAAGGTTAGAAAAAATATTATAGGTATTAACATTAGTCCAAGATAAAGCCACCATCTACGTGGAGATAT
Source organism: Clostridium sp. DJ247 (assembly GCF_014231265.1). Lineage (NCBI taxonomy): Bacteria > Bacillati > Bacillota > Clostridia > Eubacteriales > Clostridiaceae > Clostridium > Clostridium sp. DJ247. Next base: position 3,102 of record NZ_JABAIW010000070.1, read on the forward strand.
CTTAATTAATGTATATAATAAGAAAATAAAAATTGAAGCTGCTGCTGTGTATAGTATGAAATTTTTTAAAATATCTTCAAACCATTTAAGAAAAGTTTGATTTGAAAGTCCATAAGCATGCTTTAAAACAAAACTGCTATAATAATCAATAGGTAAGCTTATTATTGTAGTAATTGTGCTATAAACAATAAAATATAATATAATTGTAATAAATGCTCTCTTGCTCCTTCTTTGTGCCCAATTTCTTATATTTGCAGAAAATCTTGAAAATAAAAATATTGCAGGTATACCAATACTTAAAACTAAATTTGTAATCCATAAAGCTACCTTCTTATGCTGATATTCTATTGCCTTTTCTGTTGGTGGAGCTATGTAATTGATTTGTTTTTTATTTTCCTCAGCAGAATATACATATTTGTGCTTTATGTATGTGTCATTTCTTTCCTCAGTTATTTTTACACTAAATATAAATCCAATCATTAAACATAAAAATAGAATTATTGATATTGATAACTCTTTTTTCAATAATATTCCCCCATACTTCTACGTGTTTTATATAATATATGCTTATACATAACTTTTTATCCATTGACTTCTAACCATTAAATTACTCACATAATCACTTCTTCTGAATAATAATTATAACATAAGGCAATGATACATTTAATATCATTGCCTTATTTCTATACAAATTAGACAAGTTCAGTTTTAAAGTTTACGATCTATATACCACTGGTGTAACTAAATTAGGATCTTTTTTACCCAAATATTCATGTCTTCAAAACCACCACATATATTACAATTATTTATCAGTGTTCCTCTGAATTTATAACCATGTTTGCTCAACACAAAATTAATACTTGAATTTATTGCCCTTGAAAGACTATACAGAGTAATGAATCCTCTATCTTTTAAATCTGATTCTAGAGAATAGATAACATTTGATAGTATGCCTTTTCCTCTATACTTTGGATAGGTAGCACAATCAGTTATTTCTGCATTTAAGTTATCTTTGTCCATATCTGCTGAGGCCACACTAATTACCTTCCCGTTATCAATAGCAACCTTATATAAAACTTTTTCCTTCATAGTTTGTCTTATATATTCCTCATCATAAACTGGAGAAGGGTATGTGAAAAAAATATTAGAGAATAGTTCAGCCATTTGCTTTACATCACTTTCTTGTGCATTTCTTATACAATACTTAGAGTCATCATTATATGAAAAAGTATCATTTTTCTCTAGAGATTGACTTAAATATAAATTTTCCTTAGATGAATTTTTCCTAAGCTTTCTATTACTGCTAATAAAGTAAGACATACAAAATGCATCCTGCCCTTTAAAATAACCATCTATTTTACCTTCTAATTGAAACTTTGCATCAACAAAATTTCTAAATGAATTGATATCACAGTTACAAATAACCTTGCCTAAATGATTCTTCGATGCAAAGTGAATTATTCTCTTTAGATTTTGTACTGAAATATCTTTAAAATCAATTATCTTCACACGGCTATTAGTATAGTCCACATATATTTTAGCTAAATCTATTTTAATATAAGAATTATTATTTAATTTACAGCTATCTACATTTCTCATACTGTTCTCTCCTTTTTATTCTAACATTACTTCTTGGTGTTAGGCAGACCCACTCATCTCTAAGGAGTTTTTCTAGACCTTTATACTCATCCTTCTTAAACTTGTTGCATATTCCACAACTTTTACATTCATGTGTTTTGTCAGATGGTTCAGTATAAGTGCATAATATTCCTTCGTAGTTTCTCAATATTAATTTTTCTGGTGATTGTGATACTAAATATTGAGGGTTTATAGGTATTTTTCCACCACCTCCAGGAGCATCAACTACAAATGTAGGTACCGCAAATCCAGAAGTATGCCCACGTAAAAGCTCAATAATTTCTACACCTGTTGAAACTGTTGTTCTAAAATGCTCAATTCCTTCAGATAAATCGCATTGATATATATAGTAGGGTCTTACTCTATTTTTTACTAACTCATGCATGAGACTTTTCATGATATAAGGACAGTCATTAATATTCCTTAACAGTACAGACTGATTTCCCAAAGGAACCCCTGAATCTGCAAGCATTTTACATGCTAATATTGATTCTTCGGTTATTTCACTTGGATGATTGAAATGTGTATTAATCCAAACTGGATGATACTTCTTTATGATATTGCATAGATTATCAGTTATTCTTTGTGGCATAACAACTGGCACTCTAGTTCCAATTCTTATAACCTCCACATGTTTTATATTTCTTAGATTTTCTAATATAAATTCAAGTTTTTCATCCGATATACACAGTGCATCACCACCTGATAACAATACATCTCGAACTTCTTTATGGCATTTTATATACTCAATAGCCCTCAAGATATCATTATTTGATAAAGAAACATCTTCTTGTCCTGCAAAACGTCTTCTTGTGCAATGTCTGCAATACATAGAACATTGTTCAGTAACTAGAAGCAGAACCCTATCTGGATATCTGTGGGTTAATCCGGGGACAGGCGAATCTAAAGTTTCATGCAGTGGATCACTGCTATCATATTTAGAAACTTTTACCTCATGAGTAGTTGGAATTGCTTGTCTTCTAATAGGACATTTATAGTTATCCACATCAATTAGCGTTGCATAATAAGGTGTTATAGCCATTTTTAGCTTTTTAAGACTAGCCTTTACTCCCTCTTTTTCTTCTTCAGTAAGGTTAACTACTTGTTTTAATTCTTCAAGGGTAGTAATTCTATTAGCAATTTGCCATTCCCAGCTATTCCACTGTTTTTCTGTTACCTCTTTCCATAATGGTATATCTTTATAGTTTCTTTTCAACTTAAACACTCCTTTTAAAAGTTAACAATAATATATCAAACTATTTATATTGCATTCGTCTCTTTTGATAGATATAAATCTGCTATAACTTTTGATAAACCTAGCACATCACTCATCTCATAAAAGCCAATTTTGTTTTGCACAAAGTTTACTGCGTGAATTGCACCCAAAGCAAAAACTTTTCTTGAAAAGGACTCATGAGAAATTGTAATTCTATCATTCTCACCAGCAATTAACACCTCATGTTTTCCAACTACACCACCAGCACGCACTGCATTTATAGGTATATCTGCTTCATCAATGTCTTTACCTGAGTATAATAAACCTTTCTCTATTTCCTTAGCTATCTTTAATGCTGTACCAGATGGGCTATCTTTCTTGTTTTTATGATGGATTTCCGAAATGTGAAAATCATAATTATTCAATAAAATAGATGCTAAATTTGTTAGAATCATGAGTACATTGACTCCAAGTGTTATATTGGGCGCATATACTATTCCATTATGATTATTTCGAGCTAAAATTTCTATTTTCTTTAAATCTACTTCTGAAAAACCTGTAGTACCAATCACCATGTTAACTTTCATCTTTGATACTATCTCTGCATTTTTCAAAGTAGCCTCAGGTTTAGAAAAATCAATGACTACATTTGGCTTAGACTTTAATAACGTTTCTTCTAATTTATCGGTGCTCTCTATTTTAATTCCAATTTCCTGAATTCCAATAACTTCACCTAAATCTTTTCCTTTTTTAGTACTATCAGGACTACACATAGCTGACACAAGTTTTATATCCTTATGCTCTAGCAATGTTTTTGCAATTTCTCTTCCTGTCTTACCAATACCAATTAAACATACTCTTATCATAAAAAATCCTCCTTAATTATTCCCAAAATAATAAGCTGCAGAGAAGTCTCTGCAGCTTATAAAGCCTGATTATTTATAGGTATACCAAAAAAAGTATAATATGAGTATACCAAAAAAACTTCTCTTCAACGCTTACGAGATTAGCTGACGGATTCGGGTCGAAGAAACTAACCCTACTTGTTATGATAACAAGATTCACCCCAAAAATTGGTTCTCCCGCTCAATTGATTCAGCGCTACTAGTATTTTATTTTTTTAATAACTACATGTTTTTCCATAATTTTAATATGGTGCACCATAAATAAAATTCAGATAAAAATTAGTTGTCATTTTTCATTAATACTTAAATCTTTATTTGAGAATTAGTAAGTTCTTTATACTTATCGCTCTGTATATATAACCATATCACTTTAATATATATGTGTCAATATATATATATCGATATATATTGACACATATATATGTAGGTGTTAATATTATAAATTGGAATCTAGGAGTTTAATGCAGTTATCTTGCGTAATTTTTCCTTAGCTCTACAACTAGTTGTGTTATAAAATTTTATAAAAATTTTATCCATTCGACTATCATCCCTAAGACTCTCACTTCTACAAGCGGTGAGTTAAGAGCTGATATGCGTTGGATTGGTTCAACTATAATTCAGATGGGGTCAAAAACCCCACCTGAATTAAGTTTCACTTTATCTTGTACTTTAGAATAGGGGTAAATTAACGGAAGCAAATGAGTATAATACTACTTATAATACTTTATTTCACTGGAATAATTTTAAATTTAAGCTTATAATTGAAGGAATTATTGTAGGTGTATTTACAGGATTTATTGTCGTATTATATCGATATTTGCTAGAAGATTCTTTAAACATAATTAACAAACTTTATATGATATTGTCTCAAAAGTATTGGCTTCTTCCTTTTTGGGTTGCAGCTCTAATAATTATAGGTTACATAATAGGGCTACTAGTTAAAAAGGAGCCTATGATTAGTGGTAGTGGAATTCCCCAAGTGAAAGGAGTTCTGCTAAGAAAAATTGATATGGACTGGTTAAAGGTTATTCTTGGTAAATTTATTGACGGAGTATTGTCTATTGGATCAGGACTTTCTCTTAGAAGAGAAGGTCCTTCAGTTTAATTAGGTGCTTCGGTAGGCTTAGGATTTAGCAGAATTTTCAATTTTATAATTCCAAACCTATTTATGAATCTTTACTTGATAGATTTTTAAATCGCAATACATAGTAATAAAGTTATTAAATACAATAGAACAAAAGCTATATTAGAAATTGCTGGATGTATGGGATCAATGCTGGATGGCAAGAAAATAAAGGAAGTTGAATGGCCTGATGACTGCTTATTAGTTGGTGTTAAACGAGGGGGAAAGGAAATAATCCCAAAAGATAATACTTTAATTTACCCTGGAGATTATCTTATTGTTCTCACTAACGAGTATAAAGCTGCTTGGATAACTGAATCACTATCAGTAATGGTGAATAATTGTAAGTAAAAATCATAAAGTTAACAATTATATATTGGAGGTTGCTTATGGAATGGATATGACACTTGCTTCAAAGGAAGAAATAATATCTAAAATTGAAGAATTAATACTTAAGAATGAAGGTCCCTTTAGTGTAGTAGTAGCTGATATTGATGATTTTAAAAATTTAAATAATTTATATGGCAATCCTATCGGTGACGAAGTAATAAAAAAATTTATTTCAATTTTAAACAATAACTTATCTTCTACAGACCTTATTAGTAGAAATGGTGATGAATTTACTATACTACTTGTGAAAAAAGGTGCTGAAAGAAGTTTTATGGAGTTGGAGGAGATAAGAAGATATTTATCAGATAACACATTTAGCTTAAATTATGACGATAAAACTGAGAATATTTACTTTACTTTAAGCTTCGGAGTGGCAAGTTATCCTAGAGATGCTAAGAATGTAGTTGAACTTTTTAGAGTAGCAGATAGTGCTTTGTTTAGAGCAAAGGAATTAGGTAAAAATAGAATCTGCCTCTCTGAAGCAGAAAGCATGGTTTTAAAATCAAATTATTTTACTAAGACTCAACTTGACAGACTTTCTAAGCTTTCTAAATCAACGGATAGGACTGAAGCGTTTCTTCTAAGGGAGGCCCTTGACGATTTATTTAAAAAATATAGTAAATAACTTGCTTATATGAGATTAAAAAAGTAGTATAATAAGGACTTAATCCTTGTTTCTTCTCAGTTAAAAGATATGGAAAGTAAGTATCTGAGTTAAAAATAGAACGTATATAAATAAGGCTAGAGAAAAAGAAAGTTTTAGATTCTATAGAAAAGCATTTATTTGATTAATCAAAGTAAAACTAAAACTCTACAAGTAGTGATGTTACTTACTTGTAGAGTTTTATTAAAATATTCTAGTTCAAAATAAAACAAAAAATATACAACTTCAACCTCTACACGTGGTGGGTTAGCGTCTGCTATACGCTGTACTGATTCAATTGATACTTAGAATACTCAAATTTGTCCGAAACCCCATCTGAGTAAAGTTTCACTTTATAATATAAATAGACACAGAATTAAATCTATGTCTATTTGTAAATTTCTATGAAACCTGTTCAAATTGTAAATTATATAGAGAAGCATATACACCCTTTTGGTTTATAAGTTCTTCGTGAGTACCTGATTCTTCTATGCCATCACTTGTTAAAACAAGTATTTTATCAGCATTTTTTATAGTACTCAATCTATGTGCAATGACAATAGTAGTTCTATTCTTAGCTAATTCCTCAAGGGATTTTTGTATATATTTTTCACTTTCGTTGTCAAGAGCAGAGGTTGCCTCATCCAGGATTAATATAGGAGGATTTTTCAAGAAGGCTCTTGCAATAGAAATTCTTTGTTTCTGCCCTCCCGAAAGCTTAACTCCTCTCTCTCCTACGAAAGTATCATACCCATTTTCTAAGTTCATTATAAATTCATGGGCATTAGCTTTTTTAGCAGCTTCAACTATTTCATCATTAGAAGCTCCTGGTTTACCGTAAGCAATATTTTCCTTTATAGTACCTGTAAACATGTATACATCCTGCTGTACAATACCTATGGAGTTTCTCAAAGATTTTAACTTTATATCCTTAATGTCAACTCCATCTATAGTTATAGTTCCCTTACTAATCTCATAGAATCTCGGAATAAGGCTGCAGAAGGTTGTTTTTCCACTGCCAGACGGACCTACTAAAGCAATATTCTTTCCTGCTTGAATTTTTATGCTTATATTATCTAATATTGTGTTTGTATTATATCCAAAAGATACATTTTTAAATTCTATTTCCCCTTTAGGATTTTTTATATCCTTAGCATCTTCCTTGTCTTGTATATCTGGTTGCGTATTCATGATTTCTAAAAATCTTTCAAAGCCAGTTATTCCTCTCTGATATTGTTCAGTAAAGTTCACTAGCTTATCAATAGGATTTAAAAATATATTGATATATAATATATATATTACTAAATCCGATACTTTTGTTTCACCACGGCTAATAAAGATACCACCTACTAGTATTACAGCTAAATAAAGAATTCCCTGAAAAAATCCATTACCACTAAAGAATTTTCCCATTATGAAATATCCTGTTTCTTTTGTCTTTAGAAACTCTTCATTTCCCATTTTAAATTTTTCATTTTCAATATGCTCGTTTGAGAAAGATTTTACAACTCTTATACCTGAAAGACTGTCTTGAATTTGAGCGTTAACATTAGCAATTTTTTCTCTATTCTTTTTAAATATATATTTCATCTTTTTATTATAAAAGTAGGAAAAATAAAGCATAGCTAAGGTTATAAAGAATAAAATAGCTGTAATTTTAACATTTATATTCATTAATATTGCAAAAGAACCTAGTATTTTCAATATAGATATGAATACATCCTCAGGTCCATGATGAGCAAGCTCTGAAATGTCAAAAAGATCAGTAACTATTCTAGACATAAGCTTACCGGTGTTATTGCTATCATAATATGAAAATGAAAGCTTTTGTAAATGATTAAAAATATCACTTCTCATATTTGCTTCCATCTTAGCTCCCATTATATGCCCCCAAGATGTTATATAGTACTGACAGAAATATCTAATTACATACATAAGAAATAAACCTATTCCTATATAAATAACCAGATGGATTATCTGGCTGCTGCTTTGTGTATACACATCATTTAACATGTATCTAACTATAAGTGGAAACACTAAATCTATAGTGGAAAGAATAAGTGCACAAAACATATCCATAAAAAACATACCTTTATAAGGTATGTAGTAGTCTATAAACTTCCTTAATATACTCATATATTACCTCCTTTATTGCTAATCATAATTCTGCTATAAAAATTCAATAAAATAAGAATATCACTTTATTATTAAATATTCAATACATGAACATAAGTTTGAGGAAACCTCAAACTTATTTATAGTTGACTAAAAAGTAATCTTACTTTTCAACTTAAATATACTAATGTATTAGTATATTGTTTTCAGCAAAACTTACTATTTCTTCAATTAATTCATTATGGTATTCTGGTGTAGTATAGCAGTGATCTGCACCTTTAACAAATTTTAATCTTGCTTTATACTGTAATATTTCTTCAATTTTTTTAGAATACATAGGAGGAACAGACTTATCATTAGTTCCGTGGACTATAAGTACATTTTGTGTTATTTGTTTTACATAGTTAAATATGTTGTAATTAAATGCATCATCTACAGCTTTCTTACTTAATAAGTTTCCATCAAAATTAATATAATTTTTTTCAATAAGTGTGGTTAACTTTTCTTCTCTTACCTCAGAAATAAATAAATTATACATATCTACTGCTGGACTGATAAGAATAGTGTTTTTTATTACATCTGTATTATTAGCTGAGTTTACTACAGCTATAGTTCCTCCCATACTAAAACCTAAAATGTTTATATTTGATTTATCAATATAATCTAAAGTCTGGCAAAATTCTATTACTGCCTGACAATCTTCTATTTCAGTAGAAATGGACATATCAATAAACTCTCCATCACTTTCTCCACTACCAGTAAAGTCAAATCTTATTGAGGCTACATTAATGCTTTCTAAGGCTTTCGCTATACTTACAAACATATAATGGTGCTCCATTCTGTTTCCTGTAAAACCATGGCAAAATACTACACAAGGAATCTTTCCAGAACCTTTTGGTTTATTTATAACGCCCCTTATTTTTATACCTGCTTTATTTTTAATTACAAAATTACCAATCATAATATCACCCCTATTTTCTAAGTAGTATCAAAAACATACTATAGGTTATTGTAACACAAAATCTTTATTATATAATTCTTAGTAAAATTATTAGAAAATACAATACATCTCGTACTGTTTAATTGCATGTTCTTTAAATCCCACATGTCTAACAAATCCATAAATAGAGGAGTTACTAGAAAAACCAATAGAAACCTTAGACAATTTTAATTCATTTATCACTTTTACTATTAAATTTGAAGCAATATTTTTATGTCTTAAAGCATTCTCTACCCAAATAAAATTTATTCTAGTATTTTTATTTGCACTAATGATACCCGCTAGCTTTTCATTAATATAGCATCCTAAAGTTATCTGTCCTTCCGATTTTTCAATGAACTCTATATGATTTTGCCAGTTAATATGTATATCTTTAATTTTTTCTCTAACCAATTTAAGTTCTTCTATGCTGCTAGGATTAATATATATTTTAAATCTACTTTCGCTATTTAGCTTACTAAAATCTTGTAATGCATAATATGTTAAGTCATAAACTTTTTCATATGCTAATTTTTTATAAAAGCTTATTGCTCGGTGGTTTTCTGTAATAACTTCAAGAATTGACTGCTTGCACTCTTGCTTAACTGCTTCTTTTTTGTGTAGTTCCATTAATTTTGTACTTACACCCTTACCCCTATACTCAGGAACTACTGCTAGAGTTCCACATCTAATAGTTTTAATGCCTTCATACATCTTAACACTACCTAAAATCAGCCCTATTGGTTTTTCAGCATTAAGTGCAATAAATGATTGATAAAGATTATTACCTTCTTGACCAAAAAAACGGCTAATAAAAACATCTCTAGATATTTCCAGTTTAATTATATAATCAGAAAATCCATTTTTAAATGCCTCATACACTAAATCTATTTTAACTTCTGAACATCTTTTGTAATTTACCATTTTTATTCCTCTTTAAACAGTTTTAAATATTCACCATACCCCTCTTCTTCAAGCTTATCTATTGGTATAAATCTCAATGAAGCACTGTTTATACAATATCGTAGACCGCCTCTTTCACTAGGCCCATCATTAAATACATGTCCTAAATGTGAATCTCCATCTCTACTTCTAACTTCTATTCTATGCATATTGTGGCTAAAGTCAGCTTTTTCCTTCAAATTTTTTCTGTCTACAGGTTTACTAAAGCTGGGCCAGCCACAGCCTGAATCAAATTTATCTTGAGAGCTAAAAAGAGGTTCTCCTGACACAATATCAACATAAATTCCCTGTTCCTTATGATCCCAAAATTCATTTTCAAAAGGTTTTTCTGTAGCATTTTCCTGGGTGACTTTGTATTGCAGTGGTGTTAACTTTCTTAAGGCTTCTTCTTTTTTATTCATATTAACTCCTATTAACTCCTAAACTTTATTAATATTTTTAAGCTTTTCTCTGCGCTAAAAACCTTTTTACAGTCTTATATAATCTATATCCTTTCCTAATAAGCTCTAAAATAATATAGGGAATGGGAATAGCTAGCTTATATAAGTATTTACGATATACTTTATAATATACATTTTTTAAGTCTTCCCATATGGAACAATCACCCTGTTTTAAAAAGTCTGAAACATCTGCTATGACTCCTCTTCCTTCTATAACCATAACATTCTTTACATGTACATCATGTGGATGGAGTCCTTGCTTAACAGCATACTCTAAAGCTTTATCAACATCAATAATTACCTTTTCTTTAATAGTAATACCCTTTCTTAAACAGTCATAAAGAGTATTTCCCTTTAATCTCTTTAAAATAAGGTAATTTTCTCCGTGATGAAAACACTGAGAGTACGCTGGATGATGTCCTAACTTTCTATATACATGTATCTCTTCCTGGATTCCTGAACGGCCCTCAGCATATATTTTTACAACTAAATCCTCAAAATCCGGGTGGTATAGAACAGCAGCATAATTCCCTGTGCCCAATAATATCCAAGGAGTTGGTATGGAATCAACCTTTACAGGATTATATGGAGTAATACTTTTAACTGATATATGCTTTAATAATTGTTCTTCAACTTTATAAACTAAATTTTCAATTTTCCCTTTTTTAAATAATTTATGTTTCGTATTATCATGTACCATTGCTACCCTCTTATTAACAATTAAATAGTTATATAACTATGGTTATTTATAAATCCGTATATTTAGTAAAATTATTTATGAAAATAAATATTTAACTCATTCATTATATTATACACTATATTTTTTACTCTATCTATTTATAAAGATATCCTCTTAATACTAATTTAGTCCAGATATTATTAAATGTTTTATGAACATGTTGTTAAAAAAATAACTCTGCTTACTAAAAATAGCAGAGTTATTTAGGTGACCTTTAACCTATTTAAGTTTTTCTTTATCCTTATCTATAATTTTCTGCAATTGTTCATTAGCTTTATCCGCTTCCAGTTTTACATTCTTTCCTTGTATAGCTGCTTCTACAATGGAACCTACAACATCTCTTGCCTCTCCAACGCTAACTACTACTGGTCTATCATGGCCTACTCCAACTTTCGATGATTCTTTTATAACCGAAACTAACTCCGCTGGAAAACGTGATGTTCCTTCTTCTTTGTTCCATACAGAATTACGTGCTCCTGAATTTCCTTTTTGTTGTGTTTTAAGTACTATATCTTTGCTTGTAGCCCATTTAATAAATTCCCAAACTTCTTTTTTATGTTTAGAATAAGTATTCATGCCTAAAACCCATTGAGTTACATTATAAGGTTTAGAACCAGCCTTACCTGCAGGAAATAAGGCATAGCCAATATTCTTAGAAACCTCTGAATTGGTAGCGTAAACTACATTTTTATAAAGTGAACTGGCATCTGTATAAAATGCTGCTTTACCATCTGTAAAGAAACTCATAGCTTGAGGCCAAGACCATTTTTCCGCCTCACTAGGGCTATAATTTTTTAAAAGGGAGCTATATGTATTAAAAGCCTCTACTGCTTCATTTGTATTTATTGTAGCTTTGTCTTCTTTAGTAAAATTTCCTCCATTAGAATAAATAAATGAGGAAACTTGTGTAACAAGCGCAGAACGCTGCCCACGAGCAACAAAACCATATATTCCATTACTTGGATTGTGTAATTTCTGCACTGCTGCCTGCAATTCATTTATTGTTCTAGGGACGGATACCCCTGCCTTTTCTAAAAGATCTTTCCTATAATATAGAATTTCTTGTTCAGTAATAAGTGGTATACCCACTAGCTTATTATTTATAGTGGCTGTTCCAACTGCACTTTTCGAAAAATCATTAAAATCATAGGAACTATCAGATGTTACATATTCCTCAAGAGATTCCAACCAGCCATTCTTTACTAAGAACTTACCCTCTTGTAATGGACGATACATAAATACATCTGGTGTATCCCATTCTCCCGTTAGTGGTACTGTCAACTTCGCTGTAAGATAATCCTCAGGATAACTTTGTATAATTACTTTTATACCAGTTTTTGATTCAAAGTCTGGTATTAGTGGTTTCACAGCTTCAAACCAAGGATGATTTGCTGCAACTAAGTTTATACTTTTATCATATTCATCAGTTTGTCCTTTAATTTTATTTGACACATCACAACTACTGACTAGACTTATAGCAAGTAAAATAGCTAGTGATTTTGTAATGTTTTTTTTAAACTTCCACTTCAATATAAAGCCTCCTTCCTATAACGTAAAGCTATTAACAGAATTCTGAAGTTCTTCACTCATTTTAGAAAGCTTGTTAGCTGATGTAGAGATTTCTTCCATAGAAACTGTCTGCTCTTGTACAGCAGCAGATACATTTTGTGTATTTGCTGCACTATTTTTTAATACATTATTAAAACTATCTATAGAGCTAACCATGTTTTTAGTATTTACATTTACACCTTTAATAACCGAAGATACAGATTTAACTTGTAATGATACATGGTTAATAGATTGTAATATTTCCTTAAGAGTTTTACCTGTTATATTTATCATAGACATCCCTTCATCAACAGCCATAGCACCTTCATCCATTGACTGAATAGCACTTTCAGTATTTAGTTGAATTTCATTAATAAGTTTACTTATATGATTAGCTGCCTTTGCTGATTGCTCTGCTAATTTTCTTACTTCTTCTGCCACAACAGCAAAACCTTTTCCCTGTTCACCAGCCTGTGCTGCTTCAATGGCTGCATTTAAAGCAAGTAAATTAGTTTGACCAGCTATATTATTAATTAAACTTGTTATTTGTTCAATTTCCTTTGATTTTTCTCCTAGCTTATGTATTATATGAACTGAATTCTTTACCTTTTCATTAATGGAATTCATTTGCTCAATAGTTTTTGATACTACCCTATCGCCTTCATCAGCCTTAGTTATAGCTGTAATAGAAGAATTGGTTACACTATCGATATTTAAATTAATATTATTTATTTTATTAAATATATCCTCAGCTTCCTCTGTAACAAACTTTGTAGTTGTTAACTGTTTTTCTGTTCCATCAGCAACTACTTGTATTGCTTCAGCAATTTGTACTGCTGCATTGCTTGTCTGCTCTGCATTAGCAAATAGTTGCTGCGAAGTGGCAGCTACTAACTCCGAATCATTATATACTTGTGTAATGATATCTTTTAAATTATTTATCATGAAGTTCATGTCTTCAGCTAAACTTCCAATTTCATCTCTACTGGTTATTTCTATAGTTTTTACTGTTAAATCCCCTTTAGCAACAGCCTTAACTTGAACTACTAATTGAGATAAAGGTTTTGAAATAATTTCAGAAATGACTAATGTAATAATAACACCTAATATAATTGCTAAAATACTTAAGGATATAATAAAGATTAATCCAGATTTAAATAAGTTTACGGACTTTTCCGTTTGTAATTTTGCCTCATCTCTACTTAACTTTGTTAGATATAATATTGAATCATATATTAATATAGACCTGTCTCCTTTTAAAACAGAATAACCTTGCTCCAAATCCTGCGCATCTGAACTTTGTATGATAACTGGAACTTTACTTTCAAAATCATTCCAGTTATTGGAAAAAAAATTATATAACTTTTTTTCTCTAGAGCTTGAAATATATGCTTCATACTCTTTCCTTTTTTTCTTAACATCTTCTAAAGTTATCTTTAATTGTTCTTGATATTTATGCTTTTCACTGTTATCTTGCTCAAGAAGCATCTTTGTGGATAAGGACTCTGCATTATAAACTTCTCTACTCAATTCATTTAGCAGTATAACCTTTGGAATTTGATTTTTGTTAATTTCTACTGTATTCTTACCCATGCCTATCATTTTTAAAATTGCTATGCTACTAATTAAGATTAACAATAAAATTATAAGTGAAAATCCTATAAATAGTTTTCCTCTAATAGATATACCTTCCATGTTAAAAATTTTATTCTTTTTCATATTACAACTCCATTGTTTAAACCCTCAGTTTAAGATTTGTTTATATAGGTTTCCTTGGTGAAAATTTAACTTATACGTAGGGATATATTACCAATGTTGAAGTCACATTTAAATATTTTTTTATTAGTCTTAGCGAAAATTTGAGAAAAATCTTAGAACTTTTGATATGGTTAAAAACCTAAATGGCTTTTAACGAGCGACTTATCAATGGTAATTGATAAGTTGGTCCGAACTGAGGTACGAGTTTATCAAAGTTCTTAGGTTTTTCTCGAGTTTGAGTTTAGACTAATTAAAAATATTTAACGTGACGAAACATGGTAATATAACCCGAAGTATAAGTTAAATTTTCACTTTTGAATCCTATAAGCTACAATATTTGTGAAATGAGAAGCCTGAAAAAAACATATCTCCAATTTCAGGCTTTTCTTGTTTATCATTAAAATTTTGTACTTACTTTTTTAATTATATTATAGAGATTTATTAAAACTGTTACTGTATTTTAAACAAACATATTTATAAGCAGTACCCCAACTAACCCCATAACAGAGATTATAGTTTCCATAACTGACCACGATGCTAATGTTTCACCAATACTTAGATTAAAGTATTCTTTAAATATCCAGAATCCTGGATCGTTTACATGAGAGAATATAAGACTTCCTGCACCTGTTGCAAGTACCATTAATGCTGGATCAGCATGAGTAGTAGCAATTAAAGGAAGAACTATTCCTGATGTGGTCATAGCAGCCACAGTTGCTGATCCTAAGGATAAACGAAGTATAGCTGCAACAATCCATGCTAGAAGTAATGGTGACATATGAGATCCAGCCATTATAGCTGCTATATATTTACCTACACCACTGTCGATTAGAACTTGCTTGAAAGCTCCGCCTCCACCGATGATTAAAAGTATCATAGCAATACCGCTTATTGACTCAGCAATTATATTCATAACATCTGTCATCTTATGTCCTCTGTTTACTCCGAGTGTAAACACTGCAATTATAACAGAGATAAACATAGCCATAACTGGGTCTCCAATAAACTCAAAGGTATGTCTTATTCCTGATGTCTTAGGAAGTGTCATTTCACAAACTGCTGCAAGTGCCATTAAAATAACTGGTACTAAAGCAGTGAAAACACTTGTTCCAAAACCTGGCATTTCTTCATTTTTAAATATCTTAGGATTAAATAAACCTTTTGGTGGTTCATGTTCAAATCTCTTTAAGAATTTTGAAAATATAGGTCCTGCTAAAATCGCTGTAGGTATTCCTATGATAAGCCCGTAAATTAAAGTCATACTTATGTTAGCACCATATATAACCGCTATAGCTGTTGGACCAGGATGTGGTGGTAAGAATCCGTGAGTAACTGAAAGAGCCGCTGCCATAGGCACTCCTACATATAGAAGTGGAAGTTCTGTTGAGGCTGCAATGGTAAACACTAAAGGAATTAAAAGAACGAAGCCTACTTCATAGAACATGGCAATACCTACTACAAATCCAGTAATAACAACTGCCCATTGTATATTTTTCTTTCCAAACTTATCTATCAGAGTGGTGGCAATCCTTTGAGCCGCACCAGTATCGGCAATAAGCTTACCAAGCATAGCTCCAAAGCCTAAAACTAGAGAAAGATAACCTAATGTTCCTCCCATACCGTTTTGTATAGACTTAATTACATTTATAGCTGGCATTCCTTCTGCAACACCAACAACTAGTGAAACTAGTATTAGAGATATGAAGCCGTTAACTTTGAAACCTAACATCAGTAATAGTAATAATGCAACACCCATAGCAACAATTAATAATGGCATAATCTTTTCCCCCTTAAATAACTAATTTTCTGTATTAAATATTATTTAAATATTTTAAATGACATAAAATTTTCAACGAATTAACTTAATCAAAATTCCGATAAAGAAATATTTTCTGACTTTTCTACATATAGGATTCCAAATTAATAATTTAATTTATAAATAGCTTTAAATACTAAGGTTATCTAGATAACCTTATATGTATAAGTTAAACTGTCAAGCTGTAACCCTATACATATAAAGCTTTAAAACTTTCTTTAGTCAACTGGATATGTTGGCAGTCATAACACACCACCAACATACCAACTGCAATTAAGAATTTTACTCCATATATCCACCTTTCATAGGTGATGCTGCACGTTTAGTGTAAGTGCCTAAAACTCCTTTAGTATATCT
>NZ_JABAIW010000071.1:0-19717 GCF_014231265.1 Clostridium sp. DJ247
GTCCTATTGTTCCTATGTTTACGTGTGGCTTATTTCTCTCAAATTTTTCTTTTGACATTTTTTATTCCTCCTCTAAAGTTAACTTTTTGGTTAAGTAAACTTACCCTGGTGTGTTGTAAACATTAATATACCATTGGAGCCCATGACCGGGATTGAACCGGTGACCTCCACCTTACCAAGGTGACGCTCTGCCGACTGAGCTACATGGGCAATTTTATTTCTGGAGCGGGAGACGGGAATTGAACCCGCGACACCCAGCTTGGGAAGCTGATGTTCTGCCGCTGAACTACTCCCGCTGGCAATTAACTAACTATATGTTAAAAGTTATATACCGATTATCAATTTTAATACAAGTATTTTTTTTTGTCAATATGTATTTTATTTATCATTTAAACATTTTTCCAGTTTTCTCTTTACTCTTTGTAAAGCATTATCTATAGATTTAGCATGTCTATCTAAATCACAAGCAATTTCTTGATAAGATTTACCATCTAAATATGACATAAGAACTTCCATTTCTAAACTAGATAACACTTCCCCTATTTCAGTTTGTATATGATTTAACTCTTCTCTGCTAATAATTAACTCTTCAGGGTCAGCAACTTTTGCCTCAGACAATACATCTAACAAGGTTCTATCTGATTCCTCATCATATATAGGTTTATTTAAAGAAACATATGTATTTAGAGGAATATGCTTCTGACGTGTTGCAGTTTTTATAGCTGTTATTATCTGCCTTGTTACACATAATTCGGCAAAAGCTTTAAAAGAAGACAGTTTATCAGGTTTAAAATCTCTAATAGCTTTATATAAACCTATCATCCCTTCTTGATATATATCTTCCTTATCTGCACCTATTAAAAAATAAGATTTAGCTTTGGCTTTAACAAAATTTTCATACTTATTAATCAAGTATTCCTGTGCTCTAGTATCCCCCTTTTTAGCCTCAATGACAACTTCCTCATCTAGTTTTTTTTCAAAGGAGGAAACTTTCTTAATAATATAACCCCTCTTCTCCAAGGTATCCCCTCCAAAACAAGTATATACCACAAATTGATTATACATTACAATTAATTTTACAGTCAATAGCTTTTACTTGCTTCTCCGAATTTTTTCAAGCTTTTCCAATATATCCTTATCAACTACATCCTCTAATGTGTTCTTTTTTTCAGAGTATTTTTTTTCTAATCTTACCTTTATTTTTGATTCAATACTCTGTATTTCATGATAAAATTCAATAGAAGACATTCTTGTTGCGCCTCGTTGAAACACAATTTGCTGTTCTAAAGCATCAGAGGTTACAACACACACATCAAATTTTCTTCCTACCTTATTTACCATTTTCTCAATAAAGTTGTCTGCTGTTTCCCCCTCTTTAGTAAATACAGTAATGATGTTGTTGTTAACTTTTTCTTTTTTTTCTATACTCCCGCTTACCATATGTGCATCGAAGACTATAAATATTTTATAGCCTCTATATGCTGCATAATTACTTAATATTTCTATTAGTTGTTCTCTTGCAGACTCTAAACTATATTCCTTTATGCATTTTAACCCAGGCCAGTTATTTATAACATTATACCCATCTACAAAGATATTTTTCACTTTTTACCACATTTAATTTTTTGTTTTAAAATTTCATACATCAGTATACCACCGGCAACGGATGCGTTTAAAGAAGATATTTTACCAACCATAGGTATCTTTACAAGCACATCACACTTTTCTTTTGTTAGCTTAGAGATTCCTCTTCCTTCACTACCGATTACTAAACCTATAGCACCAGTAAAGTTTACATCAAAACAATAACTCTCACCAGACATATCTGCTCCATATACCCATATATTTTCTTCTTTTAGTCTATCTATTGCACCATTAATATTTGTAACTTTAGCAATTCTCATATGTTCTACTGCTCCAACTGATGATTTATATACAGTAGGTGTTACGCCTACATTTCTTCTCTTAGGTATAATTATTCCATGTGCCCCACATATCTCTGCAGTTCTAATTATAGAGCCAAAATTATGAGGATCCTCAATTTCATCAAGTATTATTATAAATGGATTTTCTCCTTTCTCCGCTGCATACTTTATTATGTCATCTACCTCATAGTACTTATATGGAGTAATCTGTGCAACCACACCTTGATGAGAACCTGTTTCAGATATTTGATCTAACTTTTTCCTGTCAACTTGTTTTATAATTACATTCTTATCTCTGGCAAGAGCTAGTATGACATTTATAGATCCAGAAACATCTCCGCTTGCAACAAATATTTGTTCTATTGTTCTATCTGAACGAAGTGCCTCTATAACTGCATTTCTTCCCTCAATAATATCTTCCCTAACAGGAACCTCTTCTGGATTTTGTATTAATTTTCTAGTGCTTTTTTCTTTTAATCTAGTATCTTTTTCTTTTAATCTAGTATACTTGTTATTTAAATTTTTTTTATTTTCCCTCACATTATTACCTCTCTAACTATAGATATTTACTCCTTAGTAGAATATTTTTTTCTCATTTCGTCAACTTTTCCACAGGTCATTTTTCCTTCTGGACAAATTCCATTTACACATGAAGGTCCCACATGTTTAAATAATACTGGTGCAACTGCTCTAACCTGTTTTAACATTTCATCTGCTAAACTTTTTATCTCCCATTGAGCTCTATTACAACATCTATGTTTAAAAAAGTTTATTAAGCTTCTAGCATTCATTGTTACCATTATCTTAGTTTCACATGCATTAGGAAAAACATATCTAGCATCTTCTATGGCCCTTTTCTCTGCTGCTAATCTATCCATCCCGCTATTCATATGCTCATCTTTTAAAATGTCAACTAATTGATTATAAGCTTTTTGATTACCTTCCATAGACGCAATAAATATTTTTTTAGCTTCATCAACTTTTTCAATTTGTGGTGGAATTATGTATTCAAATTGATCCAGCTTCACATATCTTTGACTTTGTTGTGAATAAGAAGCTATCCTATGCCTTACTAGTTGATGTGTTAGACTTCTTGAAACCCCTTCTATGGCAAATGTAAAAGAAACATGTTCAATTGGTGATTCATGACCATATGACATAAGCATATCTAAAAACTTAACAGCTTTTTTATCATCTAGGTTTTCCTGTATTGCATTTATTCCTACAGCACTGTAACAAAGTTTTGCTGCGGCAGCGATAACACCTTCTGGATTAGGTGTATACCCCATTAATTTAACTTTAATAGACATCTAAGCTTTCCCATCCTTCCTTAGATTAACAATAGTATTTAATAAATAATTTAATCTTTGGTTTTGCTCAGTAATATAGAGAAACCCTATTAGTGTTTCAAATCCTGTAGCATGCCTGTATTCTTGCACATCTGCGTTTCTAGGAACTGTGCCTGATTTGGAGTTTCTCCCTCTTTTAAAGAACTGCTTCTCCTCTTCAGTTAACTCATCCTCTATACTCTTTATAAACTCACTTTGAGCATGTGCCTTTACATATTTTATAGCTTCCATATGCAACTTGTGTACAGACATATCTCTATTCCTATCAACTAGATATGTTCTTATAAAAATTTCATAGATCGCATCTCCTATAAAGGCAAGCACTAATGGATTTATTTGTCTTACTTCCTCCTTGGTAAATCGCCCTTTAAGCATATCAAAATCCATTTATATTCTCCATTCCAAATCTATCATATTATTAAATTATATCTTTTTCCATCTTACGCCTTGAGGAGTATCTTCAAGAATTATTCCTTGGTCTTTTAGTTGATCTCTTATTTTATCTGATAAAGCCCAGTCCTTATTCTTCCTAGCCTGTTGTCTCTGTTCAATAAGCTTTTCTATTTCTTCTTCTAAGTTACCTTTTTTAGACTTTTGAAGTATTCCTAAAGGATTGCCCAACCCTCTTATTAATTCTAATGAATAGTTAACTAACTCTCTCGAAGAGTTAGCATCTACATTTGTGTTAAGATCTCTTACTAAATCAAATATTACGGATATAGCATCTGCCGTATTAAAATCATCATCCATTTTCTCAATATATTTTTCTTTATAAACATCTAGGTTCTTAACATAGATTTTTTCTTTATCTGTAAAGTTTTCTACACTAACTTCATTTAGCAAGCTTTCTAAATTAGTAATTGAATTATATAATCTATCTAATGCCGCTTTTGTAGAATCTAATAATTCAAGACTAAAGTTTATCTGCGTTCTATAATGTCCTGAAAGCATAAACAATCTTATTACATCTGGCTCATATTTATCTAATATTTCTCTTGCTGTAAAGAAATTATTAAGGGATTTAGACATTTTTTGATTATTAACATTTACAAATGCCGAATGCATCCAGTATTTAGCAAAAGATTTCCCTGTTCTTCCTTCACTTTGAGCTATTTCATTTTCATGATGTGGAAAAGTTAAATCCGAACCTCCTGCATGAATATCTATAGTTTCACCTAGCAGTTTATGTGCCATACATGAACATTCAATATGCCATCCTGGTCTTCCCATTCCCCACGGGCTTTTCCATGCTGGTTCCCCTTGCTTTTGACTTTTCCATACTGCAAAATCCATAGGGTCTTTTTTTCTTTCATCAATATCTATTCTTGCCCCAGCTTGTAAGTCTTCAATATTCTGTCCTGAGAGTTTTCCATACTCTATAAATTTTTTTGTATTGAAGTATACATCACCATTTATTTCATATGCATATCCCTTATCAATTAAATCCTTTACAAATTCAACTATTTCCCCAATATATTCAGTTGCTCTTGGATTTACAGTAGCTCTTTCAATATTTAAAGCATCTGCATCTTTATAATATTCATTAATGAATCTATCACCTAGTTCTTTAACTGTGATATTTTCTTCACTAGCTTTTTTTATCATCTTATCATCGATGTCTGTAAAATTTTGTACAAACTTAACAGTATATCCTCTATATTCAAAATATCTCCTTACAGTATCAAATACTACAAAGGTTCTTGCATTGCCAATGTGAAAAAAGTTATATACAGTTGGTCCACAAACATACATTTTTACTTCTCCCTCTATAAGAGGAATAAACTCTTCTTTTTTCCTTGTCATTGTGTTGAAAATTTTCATTCTATATTTTACCTCCTAGTTGGATATTTACATTAGTACCTATATAAATTCTTGCCATAAATAATAAAATAAGTAATCATTACTAAAGTTTTATGCTGATTTACTTAAACATTTTAACACATTATGTTGACTTATTTAACCCTTATTGATATTTTTATAGTGAGTTTTGGCTAACTTTACACTTCTACATAATATTCTTAACTCTTAACTCTATTAAAGCCTTTTATACATAAGCATCTAGAATACTTATTATATATTATATATATCGATTCTGAATTTTCTTGCAATTATTTTGTTTATAATTAAATCTCTTATTGTTTTTTCAATAAGAGATTTAATTATATCTATCTTTTATTCTCAACTATAATTTCCGCTATATTAAGGTCTTCAGGTGTAGTTACTTTTATATTTTCATAGCTTCCTTGGTATAAGTAAACCTTGTTTCCGTAATATTCAACAACAGTAGTGTCATCTGTCACGTTAATCCCTTGGCTAGATAATTTCTTATGACAGTTAAATATTAAGTCATACTGGAAGCATTGAGGAGTTTGCACTGAAAAGAGCGTATTTCTATCTGGAGTAGTACAGGAAAACCCTTGTTCATTTTTCACTTTTATTGTATCTTTTGGAGTAACACCACATGCACATGCTCCATAGATTTTAGCATATTTTATACCATCTTCAATGAGAGCATCAGTGACAAAAGGCCTAGCCCCATCATGTATCAAAACAATATCACACTCTTTTATTGCTTTTAATCCATTATATACAGATTCTTGCCTTTCCTTACCTCCCGAAACTATACTTAACACCTTTCCAATATTATACTTTTCCACTATGTGTACTCTACAAAAATCAACTTCATTTTCTGAACATACCAAGATAATTCCATCTATAAGGCTATTATTTGAAAAGACACTTAGAGTATAGTATAACATAGGCTTATTTTTTATATTAATAAATTGTTTATTAATATTAGCTCTCATTCTTTTCCCTTTTCCTGCTGCAACTATAACTGCATAATTTTTACCCATACTAAAATTCCTCTTTCTGTCTTGCAAAAATCATTCTTCCTGCTGCGGTTTGAAGAACAGATGTAACAACTACATCTTTTGTTTCTCCAATAGATCTTCTTCCACCCTCTACTACTATCATAGTACCATCATCTAAGTATGCTACTCCCTGTCCTGATTCTTTTCCATCCTTAACTATTTGTATTCTCATTTCCTCTCCAGGTAAAACTACCGGTTTCACTGCATTAGCAAGTTCATTTATATTTAAAACCGGTACTCCTTGAAACTCAGCAACTTTATTAAGATTATAATCATTAGTTATAACCTTTCCATTAATAGCTTGAGCTAACTTCAATAGCTTGCTGTCCACTTCAGCTATATCTGGAAAGTCCTTCTCATATATTTGTACGTCTACATCTAATTCTTTTTGAATTTTATTTAATATATCAAGACCTCTTCTGCCTCTGTTTCTTTTTAATCCATCTGAAGAATCTGCAATATGTCTCAATTCCTCTAACACAAAGTTTGGTATAACAAGTGTACCCTCTATAAAACCGGTTTGACATATATCTAATATTCTTCCATCTATTATAACAGAAGTATCAAGTACCTTAGGATATCCTTTGTAATCTGGCTTATTTTTTTTATCTTTGCCAGAGGCAGATTTCTTCATACCAATGTTTGAAAATAAAGTCATTAATTCTTCTCTTTTTCTTATAGCTATATTTCCACCCAGCGCAGCCATTACTACTGCTATAAATACAGCTAAAACAGCACCAATTACTGGTATACTAGCTATAATATTCACAAATAGTGCAGCTATAGCAAGACCAACAATTACTCCTATTACCCCAAAAAGAATTTCAGTAGCTGGCAATTTTTGCATGCTTCTTTCAATATAGTCCATAACTTTAATTATAATAGTATTAATCCAAGGAGATATTAAAAATAATATGATTCCGAAAAATATAGTTGATAAAATCAAAAATAATAATGATTTTATAGGACCATTCCCAAAATAACTTAGTTTTATAAAATAGTTAGTGCGTATTATTTGATCCCCTATTATATAACCTAATATTAAGCCTATTACTGTGAAAATTCCTCTTAATAATTTTTTAAGCAATACGCTCACCTCCTTTTCAGATTATTAACATTTTTTTCATTTTTAAGTCCTATTAATATCTAATATATATTAGAATATACTATTTTTCAATAAGACTTAAATTAATTAATAAATTATTTACTTAAATTTCTTATTTTACTAAAGGATTCTTCTATAGTTATATTAAACACTAAAGCCATTTCACTAGCAAGCATACTTTCTGCTCTATATAGTATTTTTCTCTCTCCAGGCGGTAATCCCCCTCTAGACTCTAAATAATATAGATCTCTTATTACCTCACATAATTCAAATAAATTTCCACTATTTATTTTATCATTATTTTGTCTATATCTCTTACTCCACTTTTTTTCAATTTCATTATGAACGTTGTTAACTATTTTTAGAGCATCATTCATATCTTTTTTAGTAGCAATCTTCCTAATTCTATAATCACCTAACTTATCCTCTGGAATATATATATTTATATCGTTAAGCAAAAAAGAAACACTTATATATTTCTTATTTGCATTATATCTATTATCATGTTCTACATTAGTCATAATACCAGCACCATAGTTTGGAACAAAAACTTTTTGTCCATTATTTCTCATAACAATCCCCCTATTCATTTTGTTATTCTTGATTTATTATATAAATAGAGATTGAAATTCGTACTATGCTTTATTGACAAAATTATCTGAAAAAAATTATAATTAACCTGTAAGCGTTAACTTAAATCTTTATAAGGAGTTGAGACCCATGAAAGATATTATTTTTGACGATTTTCAAAATGCTGTAGATGAATCTCTGATTAGACATAAAAGTATTTTAGATATAATCACTAAATTGCAAGAATCTAATGGCAGAATAAATAGAGCTGTTGCAAAAGCAATTACTAGCTGCGGATGTGTAGAAGTTAGTGCTAAAAAACAACAGCTAGATGATGAAGATATTAATATAGATTCTTTAAAGGATTGCTTAAAAACCCATATTCATGGAAATCTATGCGATAACTGTAGAGGAATAATAGAACACGAAATAGGTAATAATCTTTTTTACTTAACTTCTCTCTGCAATATTTTAGATTTAAATTTGTATGATATACTTTTAAAAGAGTACGATAAAATTAATACTTTAGGCAAATATTCATTTAGATAAAAAACTAGCACAAAATAATATAATACATTATTTTGTGCTAAAGTTGTTATCAATCATTATTTGCTCTCTTAATCTTCTTAATCCATTTTTTATAGCTCTGGCTCTAACCTCACCTATTCCCTCAACCTTATCTAATTGTTCATAAGATGCTTCCATAACCCCTTTTAATTCTCTGAAATTTTTTATTAAATTCTCAATTACGTTAGTTGGTATTCTAGGAATCTTATTTAGCATCCTGTGTCCTCGTGGGGATATCAACGTATCTACTAACGGCACTCCTACGTACCCAATAGCCTTCGAAATATAATCTAAATTTAGTATTTCTTCAGAGGTCATAGTTTGAATATGCTTATATATTTCATTAAAATCCATGCCGCTTTGACAGTAATCTCTTATTAGAAATATCCCATCCTGCTCAATACTCTTTATAAGTTCGTTGAGCTGCATAGATATAAGTCTTCCCTCATTCCCAAGTTCACATATATATCTTTCAATTTCTGATACAATTTTCATGACCATTTCAGTTCGTTGAATAGCTGTAACAACATCAAATAAAGTTACTAAATCCTGAAATTCAAGAATATTAAGGTTACTGACCACTCTATCTAAAACAGCTACATATTTCTCTAAGGTTTGAAGTGCTTGATTAGCTCTTCCTAGTATTACACTACTGTCTCTTAACACATATTTTATATTGCCTTTATAAACAGTTATTATATTTCTTCTTTGTGAAATAGCTACAACAATAGCTCCCGTTTGCTTTGCTACTCTATCAGCAGTCCTATGCCTTGTTCCTGTCTCAAACGTTGGTATGTTTGATTCTGGGATAAGCTGAGCATTAGCATACATGATTTTTTTTAAATCACTACTAAGCACCAAAGCTCCATCCATCTTTGCAAGTTCATAAACATATGAAGGACTATACTCTGCGTTAATAGCAAAACCCCCATCAACTAATTTTAAAATTTGTTCATTGTCACCAAGTACCACAAGACCTCCTGTCTTAGCTCTCAATATGTTTTCTAATCCTTCTCTTAGCTGTGTACCAGGTGCTAGCAATTTAAGTATTCCCATAAGTTCTTTATCTTTTTCCAATCTCAACTTAACCACCCTATACTAAAAAACTTTATTCACTGTTTCTTTTAGTGAAGATACTCCAATAATATTTATTCCACCATTTCTTATTTTCCCCATATTTCTAAATGGTATTATTACATTTTTAAATCCCATTTTATGCGCTTCGTTAACAAGTCTATCACAAAAAGATACCGGTCTTACTTCACCTGTAAGCCCAATTTCTCCAACTACCAGCAGTTTTTCTAGAGCTGTCTCTTTAGATCTAACACTTGAAAGCAACGCTAATGCTAGCCCTAAGTCACCAAATGTTCCATCAAATTTAAGCCCACCAACTACATTTACATATACATCACAATTATAGAAAGGTATTTTTAACTTCTTTTCCAAAACTGCTATGATCAAGTTTAATCTGGCATTATCTATTCCTACAGCAGTTCTTCTTGGCATTACAGCTTTTGTTTCACTAACCAGTGC
The DNA here is from genome assembly GCF_014231265.1 of Clostridium sp. DJ247. Classification (NCBI taxonomy): domain Bacteria; kingdom Bacillati; phylum Bacillota; class Clostridia; order Eubacteriales; family Clostridiaceae; genus Clostridium; species Clostridium sp. DJ247. The sequence continues at coordinate 9,923 of NZ_JABAIW010000071.1, forward strand.
CTGTATTTCGACTAAAATTGGCCTGGTCCCCTCCATTATTCCTACAACTACAGAACCCTCTTTTTGAAAACTTGTTTCTTCTAAGAATACTGCAGATGGGTCAGATACTTCTTCTAAACCAATTTCTCTCATCTCGAAAACTCCTATTTCGCTAGTAGTCCCAAAACGATTTTTCATTGTTCTAAGTATCCTGAATTCTTCAGTTCTTTCTCCTTCAAAGGATAAAACGGTATCTACCATATGCTCTAATACCCTAGGTCCTGCTAATTCACCTTGCTTAGTAACATGTGCAACAATAAAAAAAGGAATATTTTTAGTTTTACCTATATGCATGATATCATTAGCACTTTCGCGAACTTGAGATACACTGCCTGGAGCTGATGTAATAGTTTGTTTAAATAATGTTTGTATAGAATCAATAATAACAAATACAGGTTTTGTATTGTCTATGTGTTCAATAATTTTTTCTACATTTGTTTCGGACACTATATAAAGATTTTCAGAAACAGTCTCTAACCTATCGCCTCTCATCTTTATTTGCTCTTCAGACTCTTCACCAGATACATACAAAACTTTACCATGGTTTAGCGCAATGTTGTTAGCCGTTTGCAGGAGTAATGTTGATTTACCTATACCTGGAGCCCCTGATATTAAAGTAAGCGACCCTTTTACTATTCCACCACCTAAAACTCTGTTTAACTCTTGTATACCCGTATCAAATCTTTTGTACTCATCAGATTTAATGTTAACTATACTTCTAGGCTCACTATTAGAATTTATAGTAGAACTGGTATTAACATTTATTGATTTAACTTCTTCAATCAAGCTGTTCCACGAATCACAATTAGGGCACTTCCCCAACCACTTAACAGATTCATAGCCACACTCCTGACATATAAAAGTGGTTTTGTTCTTTGCCATAAAAACCACCTCCTTCTGTTCAAAATATAATTATACATTATTATTCCGGTATTTTGTCAATAATAATTAAAAATTTATAGGTAATAAAAAAACAATGTATAAACCTTGAAGGTTTATACATTGTTTTCTCAAATATATTAACCTATTTTATTAAAGATAAGCTCATTTTCTTCTATGCTTACTTTAACTTTATCACCCTTTTTAACTAATCCTTTTAGCATTTCTTCAGATAACTTATCCTCAACGGTTTTTGTAATAGCTCTTCTAAGTGGTCTAGCTCCATAAGCTAGGTCAAATCCTTTTTCTGCAAGGAATTTCTCTGCTTCATCAGTAAAGCTTATTTCAATATCCTGTTCCTTTAATCTTTCTGAAACGCTATCAAGCATTAATCTCACAATTTCCTTTAAGTCATCCTCTTGAAGAGAATGGAATACTATTATATCGTCTATTCTATTTAAAAATTCTGGTCTAAAAGAACGCTTAAGTTCTTCCATTACATTTTCTTTCATCTTATCATACTCACCACGTTTTTCATCTTGATTATCAAGAGTAAAACCTAATGATTTTTGTTTTTTAATAGTTGATGCACCTACATTAGATGTCATTATTATTATAGTATTTTTAAAGTTTACGGTTTTACCTTTACTATCTGTAAGTCTACCATCTTCTAAGATTTGTAGAAGAATATTAAATACATCTGGATGAGCTTTTTCTATTTCATCAAATAAAACAACTGAATATGGGTTTCTTCTAACCTTCTCTGTAAGCTGACCGCCTTCATCAAATCCTACATATCCTGGAGGTGATCCTACAAGCCTTGACACTGTATGTTTCTCCATATACTCAGACATGTCAATTCTTATCATATTATTTTCGTCACCAAACATTGCTTCAGCTAACGCTTTTGATAGTTCTGTTTTACCTACACCTGTAGGTCCTAAGAATATAAATGAACCTATTGGTCTTTTTGGATCTTTTAATCCTACTCTAGCTCTTCTTACAGCTCGTGCAATAGACTTCACTGCTTCTTCTTGACCAACAACCCTATTATGAAGAATTTCTTCTAGTTTTAATAATCTTTCAGATTCCTTTTCCGTTAACTTTTCTAGTGGAATATTAGTCCATTTTGACACTACTCCTGCAATTTGTGGTTCTGATACTATTAATGATGAAACCTCTTTTTGCGTGTTCCAGTTACTCTTTAATCCTTCTAATTTATCTTTTAGTTCTTTTTCTCTATCTCTTAATCTTGCTGCCTTTTCAAAATCCTGTACTCTTATTGAATCTTCTTTTTCTTTAGTTACCTTCTCTAGTTCACTTTCAAGATTTTTAAGATCCGGTGGAGCTACTAAATTTTCAATTCTAACCTTAGCTGCAGCTTCATCAACTAAGTCTATTGCCTTATCTGGTAAAAATCTATCAGTTATATACCTATCTGCCAAATTTACTGCAGCATCTATAGCATCATCAGTAATTTTTACTCTATGGTGAGCTTCATATTTATCTCTTAAACCTTTAAGTATAAGTACAGCTTCCTCTTTAGTAGGTTCACCTACATTTATAGGTTGGAATCTTCTCTCTAGGGCAGCATCCTTTTCGATGTGCTTTCTGTATTCATCAGTTGTAGTAGCACCTATACATTGAATTTCCCCTCTAGCTAAAGCTGGTTTTAGTATATTTGAAGCATCTATAGCTCCTTCTGCCGCTCCAGCTCCTATTATTGTATGAATTTCATCTATAAATAATATTACATTCCCTGATTTTTTAAGTTCTTCCATGACCTTCTTAAGTCTTTCCTCAAATTCTCCTCTATATTTAGACCCTGCTACCATTGATGATAAATCTAGAGTAACAACTCTTTTATTCTTTAATATCTCTGGAATGTTACCTGATACTATTTTTTGTGCTAGCCCCTCAGCTATAGCAGTTTTACCTACACCTGGGTCTCCAATTAAGCAAGGATTATTCTTTGTTCTTCTGCATAGTATTTCTAGAACTCTTTGAGTTTCTCTATCTCTGCCTATTACTGGATCAAGCTTGCTTTCCCTAGCCATTTCGGTTAAGTCTCTTCCAAATTGATCTAAGGTAGGTGTTGGTTCACCATTCGCCTTACCTGCATCAGAATTATTTGTAGATTGTTCTCCTGAAAAGGTATCAACCAATTGTTTTCTTAATTTATCAAAATCTGCTCCTAAGTTATTTAATATAGTAAATGCTACTCCTTCTGCTTCTCTTATAAGGGCTAAAAGTATATGCTCTGGACTTATATAATTATGGCTTAAGTTTCTTGCTTCAAATAAACTTAACTCTAGCAATCTTTTTGTCCTAGGTGTAAGAGGAATTTCATTTTTATATAAATCAATATCTCCTTTACCTTCATACTCTTCTACTAGATTTCTTACTGCTTCTGCAGTAACTCCCATATCATTCAATAATCGCTTTGCTATGCCCTCTTCCTTTAATACCCCTAACAATATGTGCTCTGTACCAACATAGCCATGTTGAAGCGCTTGAGCTTCTTCCTGAGCATAGAATAGAACCTTTTGAGCTCTTTCAGTAAATCTTCCAAACATCATGTATATTCACCATCCTTTTTTATATTAATGTTTTGTTAATCTATCTCTAACTAATTTAGCTCTATAAAATTTTATCTCTTTATCAGACAACTTTTTATTATACATACCTTGTATTGTGGCTCCCTGAGTATCAACTAAAAGATTATTTAGTGTTACTTTATCTACATCTTTAATTATTCCCATTTCCACTCCTAATCTTACATCTGATAAAAGTTTTAGACATTCTTCTATATCTAATAATACAGAAGATTTTAATATACCTAATCCCCTATATATTTTATCCTCTAGTTCATATTTATAATTAGTGAAAAAGGTTTCTCTTGTAATATTTTCTTGATTAATAATTTGGCTAACAACTGCCTTTAAGTTATTGACTATTTCTTCTTCACTAAGGCCTAGTGTTACTTGGTTAGATATTTGATATATATTCCCTTCAGCTTTAGATCCTTCTCCATATAAACCTCTAATAGTCATACCCAATTGACTTACAGCATTTAAAATTCCAGTCATTTTGTTATTTAATGAAAGAGCTGGTAGATGAATCATAATAGATGCTCTAATACCAGAACCAATATTAGTTGGACAAGAAGTTAGATATCCCAATCGTTCATCAAAAGCATATGTTAGCTTTTCCTCAAGTAAGTTATCAATTTTATTACTAACATCATATACTTCTTCTAAATTAAACCCAGATGTTATACACTGAATTCTTACATGATCCTCTTCATTAATCATTATGCCAGTGGTCTCATTTTTATCTAATATGAAGGCTGCTTTATTATAGTGTTCTAGAAGAGTTCTACTTATTAAATGCCTTTCTAAAAAAATTTCATTTTCAATAGAATCTTTTTTCCACAAGTAATTAGTTTTAAACTCATCTGAAGTATGTGAAGATGTATAAAAAGCATCCTCAATAAGATTAACTACCTCTTTACCGCCTTCTACACTCAGTTTATGTGGAAATGGAGTATCATTCAAGTTTCTTGCAAGTCTAATTCTACTACTCAATACTAAATCTTCATTTTTACCGTTTGACTTTATCCAATTTTCCATAATTAAACCTCCTCCCATTAATCTTTCTGAAGTTGTTTAATCCTATCCCTGATTTCTGCAGCTTTTTCATATTCCTCTGCAGCTATAGCCTTTTGGAGGTCTTCCTTTAATTTTAATAATTTTTTTCTTTCAATTATTTCTTTGCCTGCTTTATTAGGTATTTTCCCTGTATGCTCTAGATTACCTTGAACTCTCTTAATTATAGGTGTTAATGTTTGTATAAATGTTTCATAGCACTTACTACATCCTACAAGTCCTGTTTTCTTAAATTCACTATAAGTACTTCCACATTTATCACAGAAGATTTCATGAATTTTTTGAGTTTCACCATTAGTTCCCATGTAATCCATTATTCCACTTAACATATTTTGAAAGGTAAATGGTGATGCAAAATTTAATTCATCGTTTATACTAAACTCACCTTTTTCCTTTGCGCATTTTTCACACATATTAAAATCATATTTAGTTCCATTTACAATTTTAGTTATATGAACATTTGCTTCATTTTTTTTACACACTTCACATAACATTTTATCACTCCTAAGTATAATTATATTCATAATACAATCATATATAATGTAATTTTATTACATATAATCAATATTATACTACAACTTTTATTTTGTACAATAATTTATGAATTTTTTAAAGCCATCATTACAATTGATTTTAATATGTCTGCTCTTACTTTATTCCTATCTGACAAGCATGCACTTAAAGTTCTATCATTCGTAGCAATCTTTGAAATATTAGCCTCTCTTTCAGTTATTACACCTAGCTCTAGTAGTCTATCTATTATTTGAACTCCCATGTTATAAGTTATACTTTCTCCTATTTTTTCGTTTATCAACTCCATTAAAGATCCATTCTTCTTGTACTCTATTCGTCTTATTATTATATATCCACCGCCACCTCTTTTGCTTTCTATATAATAACCTTTGTCAATAGTGAATCTTGTGGTCAATACATAGTTTATTTGAGAAGGGGCACAACTAAAATGATCTGCCAATTCATTTCTAACAATTTGCAATTGACTTTCTTTACTATTTTGTAACATTTTCTTAATAAAATCTTCTATAACATCGGATAATCTTGCCATAACAACACCTTCTTGACTTTGACTTTCTTTGACCTTAACTATATATTAATATTATCTATAAGTATATTCAAGACTTATATTGTCTTAATTTTATTATTTTATAAGAATATTTTAAATATATCTAACTATTTCTTTCTCTAACTCATAAATCCTATGAAATTTGATAAAATTGAGAGTAAAATATTATTACCCTCAATTTTATCCCATAGCTTAGCGCATCTTATCTTCTAGATTCGTTCAGCTAAGAATCAAGTGAGACAAAAAACCATCTGATTGAAGTTTTACTTTATTTATTCTCATTGTTAACTTTCCATTATAGCTAAAGCTGCAGCCCCTATGACACCAGCATCAGTACTTAGTTTTGCTGGTAATATTCTGCAAGTTTCTGTCATTGCTTTAAAGCATCTTTCATTAACTACTTCTTGTACTTTGTCAAATACTATTTGTCCACCCTTAGAAACTCCTCCTCCTATAACTACCATCTCAGGATCAAAGGTTACTATTATATTTGCTACACATATACCAAGAAAGTCTAAACTTTTATTTAATATTTCTTTTGATACCTTGTCACCTTTCTCTGCTTCTTTAAATACCTCATAAGAAGTAACCTTGTCATAGTTTTTTAAGGTAGTGTCTGCTCCTGACTCTACAGCTTTTGTAGCTTCCCTTCCTATAGCCGTTCCTGAACTTAGTGCTTCAGCACATCCATAATTACCGCAATTACATCTTGGTCCATCAGGCAGTATAGTATTATGACCTATCTCTAGTGCATTTGAAGTGTTTCCTCTGTATATCTTTCCATTTATTATAGCTCCTCCACCAATTCCAGTACTTACAGTTATGTAAACCATATTTTCAGTTCCTTTGCCAGCCCCAAACATAAATTCTCCTATGGCAGCAACATTTGCATCATTATCTAAATGTGTAGGCAATCCGTACTTATCTTGTATAGGTTTTACTAACTCAAAATTTTTAAATGGTAAATTTGGAGTAGTTATTATAACTCCATGCTTCGCATCTAATGGTCCTGGTGAACCTATTCCTATAGATTTAATTTCACTAATACTTTTACCTGAAGTTTCAATGACGTTATCAATAACCTGTATTATTCTATCTAATACTACTTCCTCTCCTTGATCAGCATTAGTTGAAATAGTATATTGGCTCAATACAACTCCATTTAAATCCGTGACAACACCATTTATTTTAGTACCACCTAAATCGATACCGATTACATATTTCTTTGTCATTTTCCTTCCCCCTTGATATAAAAAACTTCTACTACTTTAAAATTATAGCATAAATAGCATGTAGTAAATACTGTATATTATTTAATATATAAAAATCTATAAAATTCATAAAAATATAAAAAAAGTTTGTAGGAATAAACAATTATTTAACCTTAAATGCTTTAATATAATATCTGCCATTATTATTTTGTTCCCCAAGGTCTATAGTAAATCTGTTATCTTCTAAAATTCTCTTTATAATATTAATATTATCTAACCCATTATTATCTATAGTAATTGTTAAGTTATCGTCTTTGTTAACTATAGACATATAATCATAAATACTACTATAGTCAGCTAACTCAATTCTACCATTTATATTCATCTGGTATTGTGACATAAAAACTCTCCTTCATAAAATTTTAATGTATTTATTTTACCTAATGAACTGATAAATTATACTAATAAATTATAACTGTAAAAGCCATAATAGCAACTGTTATTATGGCTTTAAAATATCTTAACTGTCTTTCAAATTTTTAGCATCATTTATTACCTTATTAATCTCTGTAGAAGGAACTTCTTCATATCTCTCAAATCTCATTAAAAAGCTTCCCCTTGCTTGAGTTATAGATCTTATATCAGTAGCATATTTAAGCATTTCAACCTGTGGAACCTCAGCAGTGATTTTCTGTTTTCCTTCAAACGCCTCCATACCTATAACTCTACCTCTCTTTTTATTTATATCTGCAATAATATCACCCATATAATATTCAGGTACGGTTATCTCAACATGCATAATTGGTTCTAATAATACAGGTTCTGAATCCACTAGTCCTTTCTTATATGCTATGGATGTTGCTATTTTGAAAGCCATTTCTGATGAATCTACTGGATGGTATGATCCATCATGCAATGTAGCCTTTAACCTTATAACAGGATATCCAGCTAAAACTCCATGGTTAATACACTCTTTTAATCCTTTTTCAACTGCCGGAATGTATTGCCTTGGAACAACTCCTCCAACCACTTCATCTACAAACATTAAATCATCTTGTCCATCCTTTCTAGGCTCAAACTTAATCTTTACATCTCCATATTGTCCATGTCCACCTGATTGTTTTTTATGCTTACCTTGAACATCTGAAACCTTTTTAATTGTTTCTCTATATGGTATTTGAGGAGTCTTTAGAGTTACCTCTGCTCCAAATTTATTCTTTAACTTACATGCTATAACTTCCAAGTGAGTTTCTCCCACTCCATAAATAACAGTTTCAGCATTTTCTAAGTCTCTTAAAATCTTAAAGGTTGGATCTTCTTCTAGTAATTTATTTAGTCCATTAGATATTTTATCTTCATCATTTTTTGATTTAGGTAATATGGCCATAGGCATTAATGGATCAGGAAACTTTATACTATCATATTGGATCATTAATGCCGGATCACATAACGTATCTCCTGTAAAAGTATATTGTAATTTAGAAACAGCCCCTATATCTCCAGCAATAATTTCATTAGTAGGTATTTGCTGTTTTCCTTTTAGAAAATACATTGTTCCTATTTTTTCATTCTTGTTTTTATTAGGATTGTAAACTATAGCTTCTGCTTTAATCTTTCCTGTTATAACCTTAAACAAAGACAGTTTACCAACAAACGGATCAACTATTGTTTTAAATATGAAAGAAGAAAATGGTGCTTGTTCATTTACCCTTATATATATATGCTCATTATTATTTAAATTTTTTGCTCTAATTGGTTTAATATTCTTAGGAGATGGAAAGCATTCAGCTATATCCTCTAACAATGTTTCAATTCCAATTCCTTTTAATGCAGAACCACACATAACTGGTGTTATTTCTCCTGATGAACAGCCATTTACTAATCCATTATATATTTCCTCATCATTTAGAGTCCCATTATTAAAATATTTATCTAGTAAAGTCTCATCTGTTTCAGCAACAGCCTCTATTATCATTTTCTTACATTTGTCAACTTTTTCTATAAGATTTTCAGGAATCTTACATTCTTGCATACTATGAGTCTTGGAATCAAATATTCTTGCTTTCTTTGAAATAACATTTATAACCCCTATAAAATTTTCTTCACTTCCTATTGGATACTGAATAGGAACTACAGATGAACCAAATTTTTCTTTTAACTTTAGTAAGACTTCATCAAAATTAGAATTTTCTCTATCTAGTTTATTTATATAAAAAGCATTCGGCAAGTTATTCCTAGTAGCAAACTCCCAAGCCTTTTCCGTACCTACTTGTATACCTGAAACGCCAGATATAACAATCATCGCTATATCTGATGCTCTTAATCCCTGACAAACCTCTCCAACAAAATCAAAATATCCAGGCATATCGATTAAGTTTATCTTAATATCTTTCCATTGTAATGGTACTATGGAAGCTGATATAGATATTCTTCTTTTCTTTTCTTCTAATTCATAATCACTTACCGTATTTCCATCCTCAATTCTTCCAAACCTATCTGCATTTTTTGTACAATATAATATTGATTCTGTCAAAATTGTTTTTCCGCACCCACTATGGCCCACAATTCCCAAGTTTCTTATATTTTCAGTTGAATACGTTATCATAAACAATTCCTCCCATTACTTTTATGCTTACTAAAATATATTCTGTTAAAACCTTAAAATTCCGTTTACAGTTAACTAATTTTTATTAATTATTCAGCTGAACAAACACTATAATTTATTTATATAAAGATGGGAGTGTTGGCGCAATAGTCATGGAATAAGCTATTATATAATAAAAAGGATATAACTAAATAGTTATATCCTTTTATTTTTTAAATCATACATATCAAAAAATAAAATGGCTCCGTGGAGAGGATTCGAACCTCCAGCCCTTCGGTTAACAGCCGAATGCTCCACCATTGAGCTACCACG
>NZ_JABAIW010000072.1:0-19374 GCF_014231265.1 Clostridium sp. DJ247
GACATACAAAATCTGTGATTTTGATATGGTCGCTTACTCTGTGAGTACTCCTCTGACGAAAGGAAGAGGAGTTTCATTATAAATTTATAAGAACTTTGATAAACTCGTACCTCAGTTCGGACCAACTTATCAATTACATTGATAAGTCGCTGGTTAAAACCCATTTAGGCTTTTAACCATATCAAAAGTTCTAAGATTTTTCTGAAATTTTCGCTAAGACTAATAAAAAATTATTTAAATGTGACTTCAACATTGATAATATATCTCTCCGTATAAATTAAATTTAAATTGTGGGTATCTATAAATTGAGTTTCCGTTCAGGAATCTTATAAGAAAAATTAAAGAATATAGAGGGAGTGATATAATGCCTAATATTGGAAGACGTTTAGATAATTTTACAGAATCAGTTATTAGAAGAATGACTAGAATTTCAAATCAGTATAACGCTATTAACTTATCACAGGGATTTCCGGATTTTGATCCTCCAAAGGAACTAAAGGAAGCTCTAAAACAATCAGCGGAGCATGGTCCTCATCAATATGAAATAACTTGGGGATCTAAAGACTTTAGAACAGCATTAGCTGAAAAACAGGCACATTTCATGGGAATAAATATTGACCCTGAAAAAGAAATTGTAGTAACTTGTGGTAGCACAGAAGCTATGATGGCAGCAATGATGACAGTATGTAATCCAGGAGATAAGGTTATAGTATTTTCTCCTTTTTATGAAAATTATGCAGCAGATGCTATTTTATGTGAGGCAGAGCCAATTTATGTGCCATTACATCCTCCAACCTTTAACTTCAATAAAGAAGAATTAATAAAGGCTTTTGAACAAAAACCAAAAGCACTTATTTTATGCAATCCATCCAATCCTGTGGGAAAGGTATTTTCAAGAGAAGAATTATTGGTTATTGCAGATTTGGCTGAGCAGTACGATACTTTTGTTATTACTGATGAAGTTTATGAGCACATTATATACGAACCTTACAAACATACTTATTTTGCCTCATTACCAGGAATGTTTGAGAGAACAATATCTTGTAGCTCTCTGTCAAAGACTTATTCTATAACTGGTTGGAGACTGGGATATGTAATTGCACCAGCTCATATAATAGATGGAGTAAAGAAAGTGCATGATTTTCTAACCGTTGGGGCTGCAGCACCGCTTCAAAAAGCAGCAGTAGCTGGTTTAAAACTTCCTTTAAGCTATTATGAGGAACTAAGTGAAGTTTATTCGAGAAAAAGAAAGTTGTTCTTAGAAGGGTTAGATAAAATAGGTTTAAAATATATTGCTCCTCAAGGTGCATACTACATAATGGTTGATATTTCAGAATTTACATCAGGAACAGATGTAGAGTTTTGTGAGTGGATGGCTAAGGAAATTGGAGTAGCTGCTGTTCCAGGTTCAAGCTTTTTTAGGGAGAATATAAATAACTATATTCGTCTTCATTTTGCTAAAAAAGAAGAAACCTTGATAGAAGCTCTAAAAAGACTAGAGTTATTAAAAGAAAAAAGTAAATAATTTTTAGTAGAGGATTTTTTGAATAGTAAGGAGCCAATTAAGGCTCCTTTTTTTAAATTAGATTAAGGTTAACCTGCAATTTCATTTTGTTTTGATGAATCAATTTTGAAGTCTCCATAGCAGTTTATTCCATGTTCTTCCATATCAAGTCCAGTAAGCTCTTCGTGTTCTGATACTCTTAATCCAACTGTAGCTTTTATTACTTTAAACAATACAAAAGTTGTAGCTAAAGTCCATGCTGCCACACAAACAACTCCTAGTATTTGAACTCCTAAAAGGTGAGCTCCTTTTCCATATAATAAACCACCTTCAAGAGAGAAGAAACCAACTAATATAGTTCCTACAGCACCACATAAACCATGTACAGCAACTGCACCTACAGGGTCATCAATTTTTAAAACTTTATCTATAAATTCAGCTCCATAAACAACAACAACCCCAGCTATAGCACCTATAATAACTGCACCAACAGCGCTAACAGCATCTGTTCCAGCAGTAACAGCTACGAGACCAGCTAAAACTCCATTTAATGTCATTCCAATGTCTGGCTTCTTACTTCTAGTCCAAGTAATTATCATTGCAACTGATGCTCCCGCTGCTCCAGCAAGATTAGTTGTTACAAAAATATGAGATATACCAGTATAATTTGTACCTGATAGAGTTGAACCTGGATTAAATCCAAACCAACCTAGCCACAAAATAAACACTCCAAGTGCTCCTAAAGTTATACTGTGAGCTGGTATTGTATTAGATTTTCCGTCTTTTGTATACTTACCAATTCTAGGTCCTAATATCCATGCACCCATTAATGCTGCCCAACCACCTACTGAGTGAACTACTGTAGATCCGGCAAAATCATGAAAACCAAGGGTTGATAGCCAACCACCACCCCAAATCCAATGTCCTGCAATAGGGTAAATGATAGCACTAATAACAAAGCTATAAATTAAATATGATTTAAACTTAGTTCTTTCAGCCATTGCTCCAGAAACAATTGTAGCTGCAGTAGCGCAGAAAACAGTTTGGAATATTAAAAATGCTTCCTTAGGTATAGATAAACCTAGATGTTCATAACTTCCAGAAGTAAATAATCCACCTATACCAATTATGCCCATTTTATCAGCACCAAACATTAAACTGAAGCCAAGTACCCAAAATATTAGAGTACCTGCAACATAATCCATTAAATTTTTCATCATTATGTTTCCAGCATTTTTTGATCTTGTGAATCCAGTTTCAACCATTGCAAAACCAGCTTGCATGAAGAAAACTAGTGCAGCGGCAATAAGTGTCCAAACAGTGTCTATTGCCACAGTAATTTCTTTAATATCCATATATGATACCTCCTGTTTTAAAATAATAAATTAATAATTTACATTAATTTTTTTTATTAATGTAATAAAAAAAGAACTATATGAATATAATAATAAAAATTTATTAAATATTCTAATATTTAATACTGTTATGTAACCTATTACATCTAAATAATATTAACAATAACTTCATATATCTAAATCATACTTAAAATGTTATAAATTATTATAAAAATAGAAATTAATCAATAATTACATTTAAAATGTAAAATAAAATTTTTATCAAATAGTATTTGTATACAAATATGTAGCTGTTATACAAAAAATATTCAAAATTTGAGACAAATTAAAGGATAACATATATGTTATTAGATGGAATAAAAGATATCCCTATGGTTACCCTATGAATAGAAAGGGGTGTTCACATGTTTTTAGATGAAGCTAGAAAGATTAGTCTTAAGTTATCAAAAGAGAAGGAGATTGAGATTAGAAAGCATATGTTTGGTGATACAGATCACTTAGATGAGGAGAAACTTACTTTAGATGCTAGTCATAACAATATTTATGATGAGAAATAGTATGGAGCCAATTAAGGCTCTTTTTGTGATAAAGTATTTAAATGAAGTCAAAATATTTAGAAAATTTAATAACATAATTACTTAATTTTAATATTATATATTAAGAAGTAATTTACAGGAGAAGGTGAGAAGCATATGGTACTAACACTTATATCTGGTTTTTTAATCATACTTATTATGGCATTAAGCAATAGTATCAATATAGTATCAGTTCCTAGTAATTTGATGGAGATGGACTATTTTAGTAGTGATTCATATGAATTAATGGGAATTGAGGAGCATGTGGAACCTGTAGTAATTGCTGAAGAAAGCAAAGAAAATAGTTTTGAGGACAATAAAACTGAAAATTAATAATTATATATAAATATAAGAAATTTTATTTAAATCTATGGACATATAGCGAAATATTGGTAATATATTCATAGATTTAGATGAAGTTTGAATTTATAATACTATAAATTTTTATTATAATAAAGTCTATTTATGTAATAATATATACAGCAATAACTTATAAAAAAATATAAACTACAATTAAAGGTGAAACTATGAAAATACTTGAGGTAATATTAAAGGGTATAATAGGATTTTTTGTGTTATTAATTTTAGTTCGTATTATTGGGAAAAAACAGCTAGGAGAGCTGAGTTTTTTCAATTATATTACAGGTATTGCATTAGGCAATATAGCAGGAGATATGGTTGTACATAAAGATATCAGTATAATTGATGCTTTGGCGGTACTTGTACTTTGGGCAATTCTTACAATATTATTAGAATATATAAGTTTAAAGTCTCTTAAGGCAAGAGGGATTCTGAATGGTAAATCGGTACTAGTTATAAAAAAAGGAGTTGTTCAAAGAGATATATTAGCTTCACATAGAATGAATATGAACGAACTTAATATGCTTTTAAGAAATAGTAACGTATTTCAATAAAAGATGTAGATTATGCTGTTTTAGAGTCTAACGGACGACTAAGTGTACTAAAAAAGAGCGAAAATGAAATTATTACAAAGAAGGATATGAAAATACAGAGTACTGACCGTAAGTACATACCCTTAGAAATAATTATAGATGGAAAAGTAATTGAAAAAAACTTACAAGAATTAAATTTCGATAACAAGTGGTTAGGACATCAGCTAGTGAAAAATCACATAAATTCTAAAAAAGAAGTGTTTTATGCAGAAGTGTAAGAAGATGGAAGCCTTTATATATTAAAAATGGAATAACAAAATACTGAAGTTAAAGTAGGAACCCTATAGTTAATAAATTAAAAACATCCTCATATCATAAAGAAATGAGTAGCTTAATATTATTTATATTGAGGGATGGTGATTTTATGAAATTGAGGTTTATAGATAACGAAAAAGGTAAAGTTCTTGTTGAACAAGATAAAGAAAATACAGAAGATTTAATAAGTGTATTATCCTCGGGAAAAGAGATAAGCTTATTATATGTAGTAGATAGTGAAGTAAAGTCATTGAGAGGAACATATAGTCATTTTACTAGAGGAAGTGAAGATGATTCTAGGGGTGATTGTATATGTCTATATCTTAATAATGTGAAAAACATAAACTTAGATTAGTGGGTATCTATACTAATTGATAAGTAAGACCATAAGCAAAACTTAAAAATATATTTGCTTATGGTTTTATTTTTTTTTGTAAAATATTTAAAGTCTATTGAGAATAAAATCATGTTTAATACTAGTATAATGTTAACAGGTAATAAGTGAAAGGAAACTAGTATTATGATAAATATTTTCAAAGTAGAAGGTAAGAAAAATATAGCAGTACTGCTTATTAGTATTGTTTTAACAGAAGCGGCAGGGGTTCTATGGGGATTACTATCTATGCCTAGCATAAATCCCTTTGATATGTCTAACTTTAATATATATAATAACCTTATAAAACCATCATTTTCTCCTCCAGCATGGATTTTTCCTATTGTATGGTCTATACTGTATTTTATAATGGCTATAGCTTATTATAGGATATGGCTAAGTGGTAAACAAAGTAAGAACATACATAAAGCTAAAATATATTATTTCATTCAGTTAACATTAAATTTAATTTGGACTATAATATTTTTTAGATATAGACTATATGGACTAGCATTTATAGATTTAATAATTTTGTTGGTATTTATTCTTTTAACTACTTTTGAATTTTATAATATTGATAGGATAGCAGGTCTATTAATGATACTATATATCATATGGGTATCTTTTGCCGGGGTTTTAAGTTATTATATATGGGTATTTAATGAAATGTAATACTATAGAACTAAAAAAATAACAATAAGTTAACAAATAGAGGTTTTAATAGTTGGAATTTTTGCAATAATATAATAATGAGGCAGCTGAAATATTAAAAACACTGAAACGTAAGCATTTAATTGCTGGGTTTCAGTGTTTTTAGTTGTGTCTATAAAACTAGAATTATAAAGGTTAATTTACCATGTAATGGGGAACATGCATTGTCAAACATTAAAAAATTAGAATATTATATATAATTTCATGTAATAATTTGTTTATGTATATATTTATATAATAAGCTTTATGAGGTATAATGTAATGTATAAATTTAATATATAAATTTAATATGTAGTAGGAGTGAAGGAAATGGACATGAAAAAATTAATAGAAAGAATTAATTTTCTATACAGTAAAAGTCAAAATGAAGGTCTTAATGATGAAGAAAAACTAGAACAAAAAAAATTGAGACAGCAATATATAGAAATATTTAAAAATAACTTTAGGGCACAATTAGAGGGTATCGAAAGAGTGCCATCAAAGAATATTAAAATGAATTAAGGAGAATCCAGGGATGGCTGTAAGGGTTAAAGAATTAATTAGGGACTTAAATCTTGAAGTTTTAAACAACGGGGGAAAAAATAACGAAATAACTGTAAGTGATTTGAATAGGCCTGGGCTTCAGTTTGGTGGCTTTTATAACTATTATGCAAATGAAAGAGTACAAATAGTAGGAAAAGCTGAATGGAGTTTTTTAGATGCTATGCAGCCAGGTCTTAGAAGCAAAAGGTTAAATAAATATTTTGCTTTTGATAACCCTTGTACAATAATAACACGAGGACTAGAACCACATCAGGAATTTATTCAAAGCGCCATGGAAAATAAGAGATGGATTTTAAGAACTGATACCATATCTACAAGATTTATTAATAGACTGATGAATTACCTGGATGATAAACTAGCATTGGAAACAAGAATTCATGGAGTTCTTGTAGACGTTTATGGTATTGGTATATTGATAACTGGCGAAAGTGGAATAGGAAAAAGTGAGACAGCTTTAGAACTGATAAAAAGAGGACATAGGTTAGTTGCAGATGATGCAGTAGATATAAAGCAAATAGATGGAGAATTACATGGTACATCTCCTTATATAACTTCAGGAATGCTAGAGGTTAGAGGTATGGGGATAATAGATATTCCGGCCTTATATGGACTAAGTTCTGTTTTAAGAAAAAAGGTTATACATTTAGTAATATATATAGAGCAATGGAAAGAAGGAGAAAACTATGATAGGCTTGGAATAGATAAGGAATATATGAATATCTTAAATGTTCCAGTAAGAAAACTAATAATGCCTATACGACCAGGAAGAAACGTAGCAGTAATAATAGAAGCGGCCGCAGCAAATTATAGATACAGTCTTATTACAAACGTAACCCCTGTAGACATAATAGGGCAAAGAATGAGAGAAGAAGTTGAAAGAAGGGACAACATTGAGGACTAAAAGAGAAATCAGAGAAACCATGATTAAGAAAAGAACCCTTCTTACAAATGATGAAAAGAAAAGACTAGATAATATAGTTTTTCAAAAAGTTATAAATAGCAGCGAATATAAGGATGCAAAGGTAATATTTTTATTCGTAAGCTATAAGGATGAAATAGATACTCATAGAATTATAGAACAGGCTCTTAGAGATGAAAAAATAGTATGTGTTCCGAAAACTATATCTATGAAAGAAGGAATGAATGCAATTCAAATTAAAGACTTTCAGGATTTAGTTGAAGGTAACTATGGCATACTTGAACCAAAGAATCATGAGCTTATTGTTAAAGAAAGTATTATTGATGTATCATTCCTACCTGGGCTTGCCTTTGATGAAAGAGGCGGTAGAGTAGGCTATGGTGGTGGATTTTATGATAGATTCTTAATAAAAACTAGAAGCCATAGTAAAAAAATAGGCATAGGTTATAGCTTTCAGGTCATAGATGAAGTGCCTATGGAAAAACATGATATGTTTATAGATGGAATAATTACTGATTAAAGCACACACACTAATAAAAAACTAAAATCTAATTATAAAAAGTTAGATTTTTAGCTTTTATTGGTGGGTGTTTTTTTATGAAAGTATTTGATATTTTCAATAATTTTAAGGAGGTTACAGGAAATTTTCATTTAGGAGAAAGTCATTATTGGATTTTAGCTCATGTTAATGAGTTAGAAGTTTTAAGAGAAAGTGTTTTACTTGATCCCGAAAGTATATCGGAATGTAAAAGCTTAACTCAGTCCTCAAAAATAAGTTTTTTTGATGGATATATTTTTGTTATTTTTAATACATTAGAATATAATAACGAAATAGTTAGATCCAAGGATTTAAATGTGTTTTTAAGCAAAGATTATATAATAACGGCATATAGAGATAAAATAGAAATACTTGAAGAATTAATAAGAGATATAAAAGATTCAAAAAATTGTTTTGCATTGAAAGATAAGCCGCGTGTATGCATACTTCTTTATTATATCTTAGACAGAATAGTGGTTAAAAATTATAATGTTATAGCAGATTTAGAAGCACAAGCAGATAAAATAGAAATAAATATTCTAAAAAACCCCAGACAGGAACAAATAGATAATTTAATAACTCTAAGAAGACAGGTTTATAAAATACGAAAATATCTAAATCCACTTAGATATATAGGAGATAGCTTAGTAAGTAACGATAACTTGGTGATAAACAAAGATAGTATATATTATTTTATAGGTCTAAATAAAAAAATTGAAAAACTTATGATGGCACTAGAAAGTCTTGTGCAGGATTTAGCATTAGTAAGAGAGGCTTTCGAATCAGAAATAGCCAATAAGACCAATGAACTGATGAAAATATTTACTATAATAGCTACTATATTTTTGCCCTTAAATTTATTGACTAGTATATATGGTATGAATTTAAAAGGAATCCCTTTTATGGAGATGAACCATGGATGTTACTATATAGTTTTTATTATGATAACAATTGCATCCACACTTATATATATTTTTAAGAGAAAGAAATGGTTATAGAAATTCAAAGTATTGTAAAAGAAATGCTTTGTGGTAAAATATAGTTATTCTAAAAATGAATTAAATGTTTTTAATGAATATTGTGGTATAGATAACCATGCCCGAAATTTAACTTATACGACCGGATATATTACCATATTTCGTCACGTTAAATATTTTTAATTAGTCTAAAGCTCAAATTTGAGAAAAATCTAAGAACTTTGATAAACTCGTACCTCAAACATAACAAAAGTTCTAAGATTTTTTCTCAAATTTTCGCTAAGACTAATAAAAAATATTTAAATGTGACTTCAATATTGGTAATATATCCCTACGTATAAGTTGAATTTCGGGAACGGTGATCTATATGTTACATGGAGAGGGGTAATACTATGAGTAAGAATTTAACAAAAAAATATGATTATGCTTGGGATAAGTATTCCAAGGATGATTTAAATAAACTATTTGATCTAGGTGAAAGATATAAAGAATTTATTACAAAATGTAAAACTGAGAGAGAATGTGTTCTTGAGTTTATATCAAGAGCAGAAAAAGCTGGTTTTAAAAACTTAGAGGATTTAATAAAAGAAAAAGCTTCTTTAAGGGCTGGAGACAAGGTTTATGCTAATAAGATGGATAAAACTTTAGCTCTTTTTATCATAGGAACTAAAGGCTTTGATGACGGATTAAGAATATTAGGTGCACACGTAGACTCACCAAGATTAGATTTGAAGCAAAATCCACTATATGAAGACACAGATTTAGCTTTATTTGAAACTCATTACTATGGTGGAATAAAAAAATATCAGTGGGTTACTATTCCACTAGCTATACATGGAATACTGGTAAAAAAAGATGGAACAAAGGTAAATGTAATTATTGGAGAAGACGAAAATGATCCTGTAGTTGGGATTTCAGATCTTTTAATACATTTATCTGCAGATCAAATGGAAAAAAAGGCTTCTAAGGTTATAGAGGGAGAAGACTTGAATATCTTAATTGGAAGTATACCAGTAGAAGATAAAGAATGTAAAGCTAGAGTGAAACAAAATATACTTAATTTGCTGAATGAGAAGTATGGAATAGAAGAAGAAGATTTTGTTTCTGCAGAATTAGAAGTAGTTCCTGCAGGTAAAGCAAGAGATTATGGAATAGATAGAAGTATGATTATGGCTTATGGACATGATGATAGAATATGTGCATATACTTCTTTTGAAGCTATGCTAAAAATACAAAATCCAGAAAAAACTTGTGTAACTTTATTAGTAGATAAAGAAGAAATAGGCAGTGTAGGTGCTACAGGTATGCATTCGAGATTCTTCGAAGATACGGTAGCGGAAATTATGGAACTCTGTGTAGGATATAATAATTTAAAATTAAGGAGAACATTAAGAGATTCAAAAATGCTGTCATCAGATGTTACTGCTGCATATGATCCGAATTTTCCATCAGTTATGGAAAAAAGAAACACAGCATATTTTGGTAAAGGTGTAGTATTTAACAAATACACTGGAGCTAGAGGAAAATCTGGTTCTAACGATGCTAATCCAGAATATATAGCAGAGCTAAGATCTATTATGGAAAAAAACAATGTAATATGGCAAACATCAGAGCTTGGAAAGGTTGATCAAGGTGGTGGTGGTACTATAGCTTATATACTAGCTGAATATGGTATGCAAGTCATAGACTTTGGAATAGCATTACACAATATGCATGCTCCATGGGAAATTGCTAGCAAAGCTGATATATATGAAGCTTTAAAGGGATATGAAGCTTTTCTTAATGAAGCATAATACTTGAATTCTATTAAGAATATGAAAAGTTATATAAAAAAAGAAGACTCTTTAAGGTAAGTCTTCTTTTTTTATAATTATAGGTACGAAACTTTTAAATTTAATTTATTCCACATCTATATAGTAGTATTGAAAAAATAGTAATATAGTATAATATTTAATATGAATACTAAAAAATATACAGATAAACACCTCAGAGTAGATATTAAGGAAGTCAGGTTGCTAGTGTAAAGTTTAAATAGGTTACTAGAGTAAGATTTTGAGATGTTTATCTATATTTAAATCTACATAAATATTATACTATTAAATGTAAAAAAATACCATAAATCTTTTGCATTTTTTATTACATATTATTGAGTTTATCCAGAAAAATTTCTATGCCTTCCTTATCCAAATAAACTTCTCCAACAGTGGAAGCGTGCTTTTTATCATTTTTATCAATTCCATGAAAATCTGAGCCAGCAGAAATTATTTTATTGTATTTCTCAGCATACTCCATAAATTTTTTTGTATCTTCTTCAGAATTTAGAGAGTATATTGCCTCAATACCATCAAAAGGAAGGCTAATTAACTCTTCTAAATCAATATCTTTTATTAAAACTGGATGTGCAAGTATTGTTAAAGCATTTACAGAATGAAGAAGATCTATTCCTTCTTTAGAAGTTAACTTAACATTTGGAACATAAGCAGGGCAGCCTTCTCCAATTAAATTATTAAATATATAATCGAAGGTATAATTGTAGCCTGCTTCTACAATGGCTTTTGCAATGTGTGGTCTTGCTACGATTCCGTGTGCTTTTTCAAGGATTAAATCATAATCAAGTTTTATGTCAAAAACCTCTGAAAGCTTTTCCACTATTTTTTTTCCCCTATTTAATCTCTGTTCATTCATCTCATCAAGATAAGCTTTAAAGTTATTATCTATCTTTGTAATGTCTTCAAAGTAACCAAGAATATGAATGCTTTTACCTTTATGAAGCGTTGAAAGTTCTATACCTGGTATAACCTTAATACCTGCACTCTCGCCTTCTTTTATAGCTTCATTTATTCCTCCTATAGTGTCATGATCTGTAACAGCAATAATATCTACATGTTCCTTCTTAGCTAAGTTAATTAATTCTTTAGAGGATAACTTTCCATCAGAGGCTTTCGTGTGCAAATGAAAATCGCCTTTAGTATACATTTAATCACCTACTCGTTAAAATATATTGTAATAATAATTATAGACTGTTTATAACACATTTTGCAAAGATTTTATTTTATTTTTCATAAATATATTTATTATATAAGTATAATCAGTGATTTAAAAGGGTTCTATAGCAGTGAAAATTTAAAATATATATGTAGGGTTCCAAGTTCAGAACTGGTAACATATCCCTAGGTTTAAACAAAGTTAAGAGCTTTGAATCCTATATTAATTAGAACTATGTAGGAATTGCTATAGGAGTAAATATATTAATACATATTAGCTAGTTATATTGGTAAGTATACTAGTGAAACTAATATATTAAATGTTAAATAAATTTATTAAAAGGTGAAGATAATTATGAAAAAAATACTTATTTATATAACAGTAGTTTTTTTATCTATTAATATTATATTTACAGCAAAAGCCATGGACATGAGTAATAAGGAGTTCAATTCCAATGAAGATATTTACAATATAACGATGAAACAAGACCTTTTATGCTTGATGATGGCATATCCTGAATATGTTACAGCCGTGGAGAAAGGGTCGGATGGGTACGTATATTTGATAATGAAATCAGGGGGGAAAATTATATATGACGATAAAAGAGTAAAAAATGCTGAACAAAAATTAGAAAATCCAGATTTACAAGATATGTTAGAACAGATATATCCTCTTCATTGTGTTAACAAGATTATGGATAAAAATTTTGATCCTGGCCGTTATAGAGTGTATAACTTACTAAGAGAAGTTTATGGTGGGTCAAAGCAAAAAATAGAGTCTAATCTTGTATCAGTTAACCTAGGATATAAATCTTTTCAATTTAATAAAGAAGGTAAAGCATCAGAAGCTCTGAAAAACGTTATGAAGGAGCTTGTTACTCTTACTAAAGAAAAAAACAATATTGGAGCTTATTTATTTCCATGCAGTGGAACCTTTAATTATAGATTAATTTCAGGAACTAATAGACTAAGTCCCCATTCTTTCGGTATTGCTATTGATTTAGCTAGAAATAAAAGAGACTACTGGAAATGGGCATCAAAAGAAGAAGGAGAAAAGAGATTAGCTTCCTATCCAAAAGAAATTGTAGAAGTATTTGAAAGAAATAATTTTGTGTGGGGAGGTAAATGGCAACATTTTGATATACTACATTTTGAATATCGTCCGGAGATTATATTAAAAGCTAGATATTTTGGAAATAAGGATAACACTAAACAGTATTGGTATGATGGAGTACCTTTAGAGGAACATAATGTTGAAGATTATATTAAAAAAATTGATGAAGTTTTATAGTAAAGTAAGAGCCGTTTTATAACGGTTCTTTATTATTTTATAAGATATAAGTTATCTATTATAAAATAATAATTCATATATAGATACCTACAACTTAAATTTAATTTATACGTAGGTATATATTAGCAATGTTGAAGTTACATTTAAATATTTTTTATTAATCTTAGCGAAAATTTGATAAAAAACCTTAGAACTTTAGATATGTTTGAGGTACGAGTTTATCAAAGTTCTTAGGTTTTTTCAAATTTGAGCTTTAGACTAATTAAAAATATTTAACGTGACGAAACATGCTAATATATACCGTAGTATAAGTTAAATTTCGGGCATGATTATATAGCCTTGTTAAGAAGTATTACAATATTGGTAAAAATTTTTAGTTGGTTTTTATTAATAATGGGGAAGAATAACTATATCATATTACGGGATTCTATAAAACAAACATAATAAGTGTTTTAATACCCATAAATGAAAAAGTAGAGAAATATAGATTAAAGGAGTAGTATACTATGAACTTTTCTTTAACAAAAAAATTTTCAATATTAATAGTAAAATCATTAATACTTACTATTTTACTTTTATTAAGCCCTATATTCCAATCCAATAGAGTATTAGGTGATATGCCATATTCTAATGATGATGTGACTAGTTTTATAAAGCAGACCTTTGTGAATAGAAACAAGGCATTAATAAATGGAGATTTAAAATTAATAGAATGTATTTATGATAAAAATACTAAATATGGAACTTGGGCTTACGAGCATGAAGAAAAGAAAATGAAATATATTCATAATTGGGAAGAAAAACAAGGGGTAAAGTTTATTGATATTGTACCTACCATAGTAATTAGAAATATTAGGGCAAATGGAGATAAGTTCACAGTTAACTTAATATGTTCAACAGAGTATAAATACATTTATGAAAATGAAGCTGATAAAGTAAACATATCAAGAATTGGTACTAATCACTTGGTGCAAATTGCTAATAAAAATGGCTCTTTTGTAATTACAAAGGAATGGTATAAAGATCCTTTTGCAGATTCATTAAATTTAGATAATATAAAAGCAACTTCTATTAAAGAATATATATTATGCCAAAGTGAACCAGACCTTTCAGACATAAATGAAAGAAGAATAAAGACTGTAGAATATGCTGATATGTATTGTGGAACTGCAAGTGAGGAAAAATATGGATTTAAGTATAATGAAAAGTATAGAAATTATAATCCAGAAGGTGGAGATTGTGCTAACTTTGCATCACAAATATTATTTGAAGGAGGCAAGTTTAGAAAAAATTCTATTTGGAACTGTGATAAAAAAGGTGCAACGCGAGCTTGGCTCAATGCTGATGGATTTAAAAGCTACATGATTAATAGTGGGAGAGCATCAGTTATTGCTTATGGAAACTATGAAAAAGTATATAAAGCTTCATATAAACTTTTACCAGGAGATTTTATAGCATACGAAAATAAAAATGATATTACACATATATCAGTTGTAACGGGAGTTGACTCAAAAGGATATTCCTTAGTTAGCTGTCATAATACAGATAGAAACAAGGTGCCATGGGATTTAGGCTGGAGTAACAAAAAAATAAAGTTTTGGTTGGTAAGAGTACATTATTAAAAGTAAAATTATATAGTCTTATAAAGATTATATTTAAGTGTAAATTTGTCATAAAAATTTAGAAAATTTAAAAATAAAAAAGAGGAATTTCAAAATAAATGTAGAAATTTACTTTATGAACATATAGCACTGAACTAAAAATATAACATAATTTCACATTTAGGGAGAAGGAGTTATAAAAAAATTATATCTCTGGTAAATTAAAATCATAAGAAAATATATATTATGAGGGGAGAGAGAAATTTGAGTAAAGTACAGAAAGTTACTTGGCATGTGGATCAAGCAGATAAGGCAGCACAATTATTAGGTAAATGGTGTTATGTGGTTGAAGTAGAGACCGATAAGAGTGTTATTGCAGATATAGATTTACAAAAGCTTTCAGAAGTATACTCAACTTTTATTCAAAACGGTATAAAAATTAAGTCTTTTACCTAAGAAATTTATTTTATATTTAAAATTTGATGAAATGTTATTGAAAAATTTTAAAAATATATTAAAATTAATTGTACTAAGTTATGAAGGATAGCCTTGTGTTTTATATATTCAAAGTAACAATAAAAACTAATATATAATAAAAAAATGAGTAAAACTACTCATTTTTTTATTATATATTAGTTTTTTAATTAAAGTTGAGTTGTGCAAATAATCTTTAAGTTATAACTGAGTAAATTATGTTTATTATAATTAATTTTGATATAATATAATCTTAAGAGAAAGTATTTTCAATTTTGAAGTAGGTGATAACGTATGAAAGTTTCATTTTTAGGAGGAGCACACGAAGTTGGTGGTAGTTGTATATTACTTAAAATTTATAATAAAAATATACTATTAGATTGTGGAATAAGGCAAGGTACATCTAAAGATCCACTACCAAATTTCAAAACCATTCAAGAGCAAGGTGGGATAGATGCCATAATTATAAGTCATGCACACATGGATCATATAGGATCTCTTCCGATAATAAGCAAAGAATATCCTAATGCAAGAATATATACAAATAAGATGACAAAAGATTTGATGAAGGTACTGCTTTACGATAGTTTAAAGATTATGAATAATAGAGAAGCAGAAATTCCACTTTATGCAGAAGCTGATGTGGAAAATATGCTGAACAGGATATTTGCGATAAATTATATGATGGAATTTCCAATCTTTGAAGACATAAGCATGACTTTTTATACTGCAGGACATATTGCGGGAGCTTCTTGTGTATATATTACTACAAAGGAAGGGTCTGTATTTTACTCTGGAGATTTTTCTATATTCCCGCAGAAAACTGTTGAAGGATTAAAGGTTCCAAAGCTAAGACCAGATGCTGCAATATTTGAGACTACTTATGGTGATAGACTTCACTCTAATAGAGAGATAGAAGAAGAAAGGCTTGTAGAGCTTATAAAACAATGTGAAGCAAATAAAGGTAAAATGTTAATTCCTGCATTTGCATTAGGACGATCCCAAGAAATTTTATTGATTATTAAAAAGGCATTAAACAAAAAAGTTATAAAAAATATAAAAGTATATGTGGATGGAATGATTAAAGATATAAATAGAGTTTATAAGTTAAATCCGCTATACTTAAAAAATTCTCTTGGTAAAAAAGTATTAAGGGGTATTGAGCCCTTCTATGATGATAATATAGTTCCTGTAGATAAAAAAGAGCTTAGAGAGAAAATATTAGAAGAAAAAGATCCTTGTATAATAGTTGCTAGCTCAGGAATGCTTACAGGAGGCTATAGTCAGTATTATGCAGAAAAAATAGCTTCAATGGAGAATGGGTATATAGTTATAACAGGATACCAAGATGAAGAATCCCCAGGAAGAAAATTATTAAAGCTTTTAGAGGAGGAAGACAAAAGACTAGATTTAAATGGTAAGGTTATTCCAGTAAGATGCAGGGTAGAAAAGGTAGGACTCTCTGCCCATGGGGATAAAGGGGAAATAAAAGCATTAATAAATTTACTAAGTCCTAAGGATGTATTTATGGTACACGGCAATGAAGAAGTAATAGAAGGCTTTGCTCGTGAACTTTCATCAGAAATAAGAGCAAGAGTGTATGCTCCTAAATGTGGTGAAGATTATGAAATAAATATAAACAATCCTAGAAAACAATGGAAGAAGCAAATGCCTCAAATTATTCAAAGTTCTGAAGAATTGAAGGAAGATAATATAGAAAAGTTATGGAAATTTGTACTTGATAACTATGGACAAAAACTTTTTACAATTGAAGAACTTGTATATATATGGACTGGAAATAATAGGCTGAAGCCTGTGGATGTAGATAAGGTTCAAAAACTCATAATAGACTCAGCATATTTCGAAAGTGATATGAAAAGATTATTTTTATTTAAGAGCAGAACAAAAGAGGAAGTAGAAGAAGATAAAAAACAAAAAGATTTAAAACCAAATGAGTTGAATGATTTCATAAATAAGCATTTTAGCAAATTTAATTTTAAGAAAGCTAGCCTTATATATGGTGAAAAAAAAGTAGTTTTAAATTTTGATTTTCCTGATGTGGTAGATAAAAGTATATATGAAGTCATGGAACAATTTGAAAAACAAACAAACTGGAAGGTAGAATTAAATAATACACTAAATATAAATGCAGCATCTTCAATGCTTCAAGAGATTTTTTATCATGCAGGCATAAAAAAAATATCTTATAAGTTAGAAGAAAAAAAAGCTGTAGTGATGCTAAATTCTAATATTGACTTACAGCAGTATAACCTAGAGAATTTTAATAAAACTACAGGGTTACAAATAGTAATACAAAATCCAGGTGAAAATAAAGAATGCAGCAATAATCTTATAGTAAGCAAAAATCAACAAAATTTAATGGAACAAAATCAAGCTTTAGCGTTAATTGATGAAGCCTTTAAAAAAGAAGAATTTAGACCTTATAAAAAAGCCATAAAATCCAATGGTGTAGAAAAATATATAGAGCTTTATTTTATATCACCAATAATCGGAAAAAAGTATGAAAAAATTTTATATGACCTTGTGGAACTCACTGGATGGAATATGATTATATCTAGTGCCGTAAATCAAAATGAAATAATAAATTTAGCAATTATACTTTGTAAAAAACAAGGCATAAATTTGAAGAAAAATCCTTCTTTCAATGGTGCTAATTTAAGTGTAGAATTAAAATTAGAAAATTTTGATGAAGAAAAAATGAAAGCTATAAAAGAAGAATTTGAATATAAAACTGGATGTGCAATTAGATGGTAATAAAAAATTTAATAAATATTAAATTTTATAATTTATAGAAAGTATAAATATATGCTATAATAAATTTTGACAATTAAAACTAATTAATGAATAAAGCTTCAGAGGTGATTACTATGCCTATAAAAATACGAGATGACTTGCCAGCAGCTGAGATTTTAAGCAGTGAAAATATATTTATAATGCCAGAAAATAGGGCCTTTCACCAAGATATTAGACCTTTAAAGATTGCTATTTTGAATCTTATGCCTACTAAAATTACTACAGAGGTTCAATTACTAAGACTTATTGGCAACACTGCTTTACAAGTAGATGTAGAGTTATTACACCCAAAAACCCATACATCAAAAAATGTTTCAGAAGAGTATTTAATGACTTATTATAAAACCTTTGATGAGGTGAAACATGAAAAGTTTGATGGGTTAATTATTACGGGTGCGCCCATAGAACAGTTAGAATTTGAAGATGTTACCTATTGGGAAGAACTCAAGACTATAATGGACTGGAGTATACATAACGTATATTCTACTCTACATATATGTTGGGGTGCCCAAGCAGGGTTGTATTATCATTATAATATTCCTAAATATAAATTAAAACAAAAAATGTTCGGTGTATTTAATCATAGAACCACTGAAAAAAATATAAAATTATTAAGAGGATTTGATGATGAGTTTTTAGTTCCCCATTCAAGACATACAGAGGTTAGAAGAGAAGATATAGAAAAGGTTGAAGATCTAACTATATTATCTGAATCAGATGACTCTGGGGTATATATAGTTGCAGCTAAAAGAGGAAGACAAATATTTGTTACAGGACATTCAGAGTATGACCCTTTAACATTAAAATCAGAATATGATAGGGATATATCTAGAGGTCTAAAAATAAATGTGCCTAAGAATTATTTTCCACAGGATGATGCAAGTAGAGAGCCTTTAGTGAAATGGAGAGGACATGCTAGCCTATTATTTTCAAATTGGCTTAACTATTATGTTTATCAGGAAACACCTTATGACTTAAATAATATTGAGTAGAAAAATAAAGCCCTGTGTTTACATGTAGGGCTTTATTTTTATATGTATTTTTCTAATATAGATTCTGGTAAAGGTAAATTGTTCTTTTCTGTAAAATACTGCAAAATTTTTTTTGCAGATCTTCCTATAAGTGTATTTATTTCAGTTTCGTCTGTGTGAACATTATGATGACTTAATGCTTCTATCCAAGCTTTACAGGAAATTGGTTCACTATCAACCAATACTCCATTGCAATCAAATATAATACCTTTCATAAATGTGTCCTCCTTGAATCTTTTACTAATTTATTAGTACAGTCTAATTCTATACTAATAACTATATTTTTTATTAGATTGCCAAGTACCACAAATAACTAAGCGTGTTGGTTAAAAGTTTTTAACGTGCTGAAGTTTGGCAACATATTCCGGAGTATAAGTTAAGTTTCTACTTTGGAACCCAATATAGGGTTTCTAAGTCTAAACTTAACTTATACAGAATAATTAAATTTCTTCTCCAAATACTAAATGTACGGAGAA
>NZ_JABAIW010000073.1:0-19141 GCF_014231265.1 Clostridium sp. DJ247
TCTTTAAAGACTATACTGGGTATGATGCTTTTGGAGAAGTTCATCATGGATTACCAGAAGAACATCATGAATGGTTTAAAGATCATGGTATAAATGATGTAAATAAAGGAGAGTTCTATTTTGACTTAGATAAAGGTATACATAGACTTAAAAAGGACAATGGTATACATACCAAAAATAGTCCTTTAGGTAAACCTTGGAATAGGGTTTGGGAAGATTGGATGGAAAATCATGAAGAAGCAGGTGCTAGACAAATACTAGAACAATTAGATCATATGGCTGAAAAAGCTGGAATAGAACAATTTAGAGCTAAACCAAAACCTTGGTGGTTAAGCTTATATGATTGAAGGGGAAGATAGATTATGGAACAAAATTTTTATATTTTAAGAAAAGATTATGATAAAAATTATGCAAGAGCAATTTATGAGAAAAACTACACAAAAAGACATATATGTGAATTATGTGGAGGAATAAGAGTAGAAATTCTTTCAAATCTAAAAATATCTTTTAAAGGAAAAAAAGAAGCAGATTACTATAGTATTCCTCAACATTCTATAATAAATGAAAAAATGTATAATGTTCTAAAAGAAGCTAATATAACAGGATTTGATGTTGCAGATATTAATGTAGTTGGATGTTATGATAATAGAGGAAATGAGATAAAATTTAATACTAATGGATTGAAAGAGATGATCGTAAAAGGAAGATGTGGTTATCTGAGAAATATAGATGGAACTTTAATTGATAAGTGTGAAAAATGTGGTAGGCATGACTATAGTAAAGAATATAGAGTTAACGGATTAAGTGTGAATTTAGATGAATGGGATAGGTCAGATATCTTTTGTTTTGAAAATTTAAGAGGATTACCTATAGTAACAGAAAAGGTTAAAAATATACTAGAAAAAGCTAAGATTAAAAATATAACATTTCAAAATATAAAAGAATTTAAATTTGTAGATTAGTTTTTAGTGTTTGTTTGATATTAATGCCTTTGACCTTAGTAAATAAAAAAATTTACTAAGGTCTTCTGCTATTAAAAATACTAAAGGTTAAGTTTAGGTTAGCACTAATTTGTATAGAAAAATAAGAAAGAATAAATTAAAAGTGAGGGATTACAATGAACTGGGATAAATATAAAGAATTATCTAAAAGATGGTGTGAGGAAGGGCGAAAATATGCAGAAGAAACAAATAAATTTGTTGAAAGGGGTATGACAGAAGGTTGGGATGAGGTAGGTAAAGAGCCTAAGGAAACAAGAGAAGATATGGCAAATGAGATAGTTGAAATAATTAAAGAAGCAAATAAATATAATGAAATTGAAAACTTAAGAAATAACTTTCCACCAGCCCATGTGCCTCTAATAGATATTATTGAAAAAGTAGGTCAAGCAATTACATCTGTTTTAATTACGTCAGATGAAAAGATAATCTTTAGAGTGGGGGATTTTTGGGAAAAAGGCAAAGTATTTATAATTGAAAATGATAAGCAGCAAGTTATTGAAGGAGCTTTATATGTTGGATGTTCATACGATAAAAAAATCTATGCAGTTGCTTATAATGATTACATAAGAACTTATGATGGATGGAATGGTAAAATTATAAATACTTTTAATTGGTCAAATAGTACAGAGGGATTTGATAAAACTGATACTGTAGAATTAATTCAACAAGTTCCTTATATAAATCAATTAATACCATTTCCAGATGGCAATAGGGTATTATTGGTAAGTTATAGAGGAATATTTGTGTTAACACCTGAGGAAAACATAAGAATATATCCAGAAGAAGAATATTTGGAAGAAGATGAGGAAATTGAATTATCAATGGTTCATGGAGCTGTATCACCTGATGGTAAATATATAGCAATAGGTGACCAAGATAGTAATCATATAATTTTAGATAGTAATTATGACGAAATAGCTAATATTGTTCCAGAATCATCTTATCCACACTATGCGTTGTTTTCTAAAGATGGGAAAAATATTATTTTTAATTCATGTCATTTTTATAATGGTATAACAACTCAATTTTCTTTAGATGACGTAGAAGATGAGGATGAACTTGAAAATAATGCAATAGAAATAGATGATTTTTGTAGAGTGTATGCTGCTGTTTCAAGAGATGATGAGTATATTTTAGGCGATGCTAATGGCTATATACGAGCATATAGTTTTAAAGGAGAGTTTAGGTGGCAATTTTATCTAGGATCAACTATATCAGGAATGGATATATCTGCTGATGGCAAAAAATTATTAATTGGTACTTATGCTGGAATGCTACATCTTTTAGAACTTGATGCACAAACAGGAAGTGTTTATTCTATTGGGACTGCTAATATTTTAGAGAAAAAAAGATGGATTATATGGAAAGGTGAAGATAAAATATTACAGTGGTAGGAATATATATAGTTGACTTTGTGGACTAAGCAGATTATAAGATTTCTAATAATTTCAATGAGAAATAAATCAATAAAAATTAGATTTATAAAACGTAACATAATAGTGAAGGAATGAGCTTATAAATCTATTACGGTAAAACGATAGTAACGAATATTCAAATGTTACTATCGTTTTTTTGACATGTGTTTTTTATAGAAAAGCCTATGCTATTGGTGTCGGATAACCTTAAGAGGATATTACAAGAGGCTGGACATTTAAGTATGAAAGCCGAATAAAAATAGAAAATGACAATGAAGTTACATTAGTATTTCCAGATGGACACATAGAAACCTTTATAAAAGAAGATAAATGGAAAAATCAATCCACAGAAAGCACAGCAAATGTACTTTTAGATGATAATGAAACAGGCGGCTTTATTTTAAAACTAAAAGATAAAACAATTCATAAGTATGATAAAGCTGGAAAGCTTATTTCTATAAGTGATAGAAATAACAATAGGATGACCATAGACTATGATAGTGAAGGAAATATAAAAAGCATAACATCACCAGGAGGAAAGGAACTTTCCTTTAAGTGTAATTATGGAAAAGTAGTAGAAGTAATAGATAATATAGGAAGAAAAGTAAAGTATGAATATGACAATGATAACCTTGTAAATGTGTTTTATCCAAATGGAGGAGTTTTAACTTATACCTATGAAAACAACTTTATAACAGCTATAACAGATCAAGATGGACATACTTATGTAAAAAATGAATATGATAAATCTGGAAGAGTAGTAAAACAGTTTGACAGAGATGGAAATATAGTAGATGTAGAATACAATGAAAAGGATATGGAAACAACCTTTACCTACCAGGTAACAGGAAAGGTAGAGAGGTTTGTATATAATCGAAAAAACCTAGTTACTAAAGTAATCTATGATGATGGTACTAGTGAAATATATAATTATGATAAATATAATAATAAGGTTAGTGAAACAAACAGAGCAGGAAAAACTACTAATTGGATTTATGACAGTAAGGGAAATCTACTTGAAGAGATACATCCAGGAGGCTACTTTATAAAATATTACTATGATAGTAATGATAACCTTATAAAGAAAGAGACTTCAGGTGGTGGTGAAACTCTCTATAGTTATGATAATAGGGGAAATCTATTAGAAGAGCTTGTTAAAATACAAGATGAAAGCTATGCAAAAACAGCTTTTACCTATGATGAATATGGAAGAATAATTACAAAGACAGACCCGGAAAAGAATACTGTGGAGTTAAAATATGGAGAGAAGCACATTGATAAAGCTACAGTTGTAAAAGACCCTGAAGGAAACATATCAAGATATGAATATGATGCAGCAGGAAGAATGACTGCTGTAACTACAGCTTATGGCACTGTAGAACTGGGATATGATGCTTTAAACAGCAGAACCCATATAACTGATGCTAAAGGTAATGTAACGAGGCTTCTATATGACAAAATGGGAAACATGATAAAGCAGATATTCCCAAATGAGTACGATTATAGTATAGATAACGGTAAGGGTTATGAATTCCGTTATGATGCCTTTGACAGACTTATAAAAACCACAGACCCACTGCAGAGTGTTTTTGCTGTAAAGTATGATGTTTATGGAAATCTAATAAAAGAAATAAATCCAAACTATTATGACAGATATACTGATGATGGTTTAGGAGTAGAATACGAATATGACAGCAGCTGTAGAAGAATAAAAACCATATATCCAACAGGTGGAGTTTACAGGGTAAAATATGATGCAGCAGGTAATATAGTAAAAACCATAGACCCTGTAAATTACAATAAGGAAACAGATGATGGAAAAGGTACAGAGTATGAATATGATGAAAGAAACAGACTTGTAACTATAAAAGACCCGAAGGGCAATGTATCAAGAAGATTTGTTTATGATGAAGAAGATAATATTGTAAAAGAAATAGATGCTAAAGCTTATTTAAGCGGAGATACCGATGAAACCAGATATGGAACACTTTATAAGTATAATATAGCAGGTTGGATGCTTGAAAAAAGAGTGCCTGTAGAAGAAGAATCAGGAAATATAAAATATAATGTAACTCTATATTCTTATGATAAAGCAGGAAGAAGAATAGAGGAGAAAATATCTCCAGAATATGTGGATGAAAATAAATATCCTAAAGAGTGGAATACTATAACTTATGCTTATGATAAAAACAGCAGAATAACAAAAATTACTGATACCACAGGAGCAGAAGTACAGTATGCCTATGATTGCCTTGGAAATAGAATCTTAGAAAGATTAAGGATAAATGCAAATACCTATAAGGTAACTAGATATTACTATAACAGTGTAGGTTTGCTTGAAAAAGTAAGTGAAGAGATAAATGAGGGAGATTTAGCAGAAGAAACCAAAGGAAAAACAGCAGCTAAAACCTTGTATGAGTATGATGGTAATGGAAATATAACAAAGGTAACTACTCCAGAAGGCTATGAAAATATAGTACACTATGATGCTGCGGACAGGCTTGTGGAAATAATAAAGAGAGATCCAAAGGATGAGGATTCTGAAAGAAGTACTAAGTATGAGTATGATAGCGCAGGAAACATCATAAAAGAAACGGACTGTAATGGTAACTCTATCACTTATGAATATGATGCCATGAACAGGCAGACAAAAATAGTAGATAAAAAAGGAGGAGTCACAAGGCTTTACTATGATAAAGCAGGGAATATAGTAAAGCACATAACTCCAGAAAACTACAATGCAGAAAAAGATGATGGAAAAGGTACAAGTTATAGTTATGACAGTATGAATCGTCTTGTAGAAGTAACCAATGCTCTTGGCGTAATTGTACAGAAAAATAAGTACAACGAAGTTGGAGAGCTTATAGAAAAATTAGATGCTTCAAAAACTGGTGTAGAATACAGTTATGACATAGGTGGAAGGGTTAAGGCAGTAGTAACTCCAGGAGCAAAACAAAAAGGTACAGCAAGTCGGCAGTATACCTATGATGCCCTTGGAAATATAATAGGAATAAAAGATGGAGAAGGAAATGAAACCTCTTACAAACTAGACCTTTGGGGAAAAGTAAGGGAAGTACAAAAAGCAGATGGAAGTCGTGAGTGGTATGACTACGATTATATAGGAAATGTAACAAGTACAGTAGATGGAAATGGAAATAAAACAGAGTACACCTATAATAGCTTAAATCTTTTGTCACAAATAAAAGATCCTGCAGGAGAAGTAATGACCTATCAGTATGATAAGCAGGGAAGATTGGCAAGGCATGTTGATAGAAATAAGAATATAATTGAGTATCTCTATAATCAAGATGATAATATAGCAAGTAAGAAAGATGCAATCACAGGCACAGCAGAAGAATATAGGTACAATAAAGATGGAAGTTTAGCTGCAGGTATAAGTGGAGGTAAGGTTTATAATTACACTTACACTCCAAATATGAATCTTAAAAGCAAGAGTATAAATGGAAAAACTGTACTTGAATATAATTACAATAAAGACGGCAATATAACCGCTTTAAGGGACATAACTGGTAGAAAAATAAGCTATAATTATGATATAATTGGAATGTTAAAAGAAGTATGGGATGGTAATAATAAGGCAGCATCCTATGCTTATAATCCAGACAGTACAATAGCAGCTATAAAGTATGGAAATGGAATAAATATAAATTACACACATGATGCCGATAAAAATATAGCAGGAATACTGGCAAAAACTAAAGAGGGTAAAGAGCTTTTAAATCATAAATATTTCTATGATAACAATGGTAATCAAGTTAGAAAAGATGAAGCTGGTAACATAACAAGCTACGCTTATGACTGCTTAAATAGACTGGAGAAAGTAGTATATCCAAATCAGACTGTAGAAGCCTTCGGCTATGATAAGGTAGGAAATAGAATAAAGAGGGCTAAAGATTCTCTTGTTACAAACTACAGTTATGATGTTAGAAATAGACTTACACAAGTAATAGAAGCATCAAATACAGCAGAACAATTAAATACTATAAGTTATCAGTATGATTTACAAGGAAATCTTTTAACTGAAACAGGTAAACTAGGAACTACTAAATATACCTATGACTGCTTTAACAGAACAACTAGTGTACAGAAGTCTGATGGCAGTTATATAAAGAACTACTACAATTCAGAAGGATTAAGAGATAAAGTAGATGAAAATGGTGTATTAAGTAAGTTTGTATTTGATGGTAATAGTGTAGTTACAGAACTTGATGAAAATAACAGTTTAAAAGCAGCAAGTATAAGAGGTATTGAGTTAATATCTCAAGTAGATGGCAAAGATAATAGTTACTACTATTTAAATAACTATCATGGTGACGTTGATGGATTAATTGATATTGCTGGAAATCTAGTAAATAGTTACAGTTATGATGCCTTCGGCAATGCTGTAGAAGCAAATGAACAAGTTAATAACAGATTTAGGTACTCAGGAGAGCAGTATGATTCAGTAACAAATCAATACTATTTGAGATCTAGGTTCTATAATCCTGCAGTTGGTAGATTTATGCAGGAGGATGAGTATAGGGGAGATGGATTAAACCTTTATGCTTATGTAGGGAATAACCCCGTAAATTATGTTGACCCTAGCGGATATGCTTTAACATGTGAGAAGAAAATAGAATTATATAAGAAGTATCCAAATTTATATGAGAATAAGAAGGCTAGGGAAGCTTCCAGATTTAGAGAAACTGAGAATCTTGCTACAAGGAAGTTGTCGAAAGAAGATACAATCGCTACAATAAAATCAACAAGACGATATGTAGAAAAATTGATGAAAAAAACACCAAGAGCACAGCAGCTATTAAAAGATGGTAAGTTTAATGAATATGGAACATATTTTCATAACAGAGTTTTTAAAAGAGTAAGAAGTGCTAATATTGAAGGATTGGAGATTGATAAAACAATTATTAAACCAGGAACATCTGGTGGAAAAGGTAATATTCGCAGACCAGATTTTCAGTGGAAGAGGGATACTGAAGAGTACGATATATGGGATTTAAAACCTAATGGTTATGATTGGCCAAGTACACAACAATATGAAAATATAGTAAAGTGGACTAACATAATTCCTACACAATTTAATTACAATAGATAAGGAAGTGGAAATAATGGAGTTTAAAGATTTAAAAAATCAACCGTTATATGATGTAAGGATAGGAGTAATGTTTTATTTCTACCAGAATCCAAACAAATGTAAAAGAATCATAAAAGAACTTTTCACAGATTTTTGTGAGTTAACACACCCTAATTTTAAATATTATAGTTATAGCACTGCTATATTAAAGAAACTGAATATGGATGGAATAGAATATTTTAATAAAACAATTGATGAATCAGATTTTGATACAACTCTTAGTTTATCATTAACAGATGCAACAAAAGATACTTTACAAAATGTTAAAATCCAATTTATGCTTGAAAATATTAGAGAAGAGTATCCTTGTAAGATGCCTAATAGAATGTATTTTGAATGTACACCAGAGATATATTGGGAAGAGTTAGTACACTTTATTCGCAGGTC
Organism: Clostridium sp. DJ247; assembly: GCF_014231265.1. Taxonomy (NCBI): domain Bacteria; kingdom Bacillati; phylum Bacillota; class Clostridia; order Eubacteriales; family Clostridiaceae; genus Clostridium; species Clostridium sp. DJ247. The sequence continues at coordinate 7,956 of NZ_JABAIW010000073.1, forward strand.
ATTTTATAGTATGACATATCATTATGTATGTTGTAATTATGTAATGGGAATAAATGACCATTTATTACCTAAAAGTGTTTCTCAAGCAGCAAAAGTTTTGAGAACTACTAATACGATTAATGATAGATATTCTATACTATATAATCCGTATTTTTTAAGAGAAATTAATAAAGGTATAGATGGACCAAATTTAATACAAGTGTTATCGGAGAAAATATATGATAAAATTGGATTTGATGCTATAATGGATGCAAATGAGAAAGGACATTTAACCTACGAGTTAGGTGAAGATTATATTATGCTAAATCTATTACAAGATAAATGGCCTGAAAATGATGAAGAACTTCTTGAGAGATATAAGAAATTATATAAATTACTTAAACCAATAGTAGTTGATATAAAAAAGCCTCAAATGTATTGGAAACCAGATGAATGGGAAAAATGGAGAAAGCGTTTTGAATAGATCAGGTAACAAGTTATTAAATACATGTGACTTATATTAATGTTCTAAAATTAAAAATATAATTTATCTTATGCTGCAAATTAGTTTAAGAATGAAAGGCTAATTTGCAGTTTGTTTTGCATAAAAAGCTTTTTGATAAAAAAGCAGACGGTAGCCGGAGAAGGATTAATTAGTATGAATTTGTTGGATGTAGCTGGAGAAAAATCTACAAAATAAAATTGTAAATAGTAACAGTATTATGTTTAGAATCTCGATATCATATGTTCCGATTAGGGTTTAATTTAGAAATGAAATTAAGCTTACCAATACAACCTACAAGAAAATCTTCTAGAAAAAAGAAGCAAACAAGATATTACAAAGTACACTTATGATTGCTTCAACCGTACAACTAGTGTTCAAAAACAAGACGGTAGTTATATTAAAAACTTCTATAATCCAGAAGGTTTAAGAAGTGAAATAGATGAAAATGGAGTAGTAAGTAAGTTTGTATTTGATAGAGGTAGTGTAGTAACAGAACTTGATGAAGAGGATAAATTAAAGGCGGCAAGTATAAGAGGAATTGAACTAATATCTCAAAGAGACAGTAAGGATAATAGTTACTACTATTTAAATAACTATCATGGTGACGTTGATGGATTAACTGATATTGCTGGAAATTTGGTAAATAGTTACAGTTATGATGCCTTTGGTAATACAATAGAAGCTAAAGAACAAGTTCATAATAGATTTAGGTATTCGGGAGAACAGTTTGACCCAATAACGAATCAGTACTATTTAAGGGCTAGGTTCTATAATCCTGTGGTAGGAAGATTTACACAGGAGGATGAATACAGGGGTGATGGGCTTAATCTATATGCTTATGTAGCTAATAATCCTATAAATTATGTTGATCCTAGTGGATATGCATTAACATGTGAAAGGAAAATAGAGTTATATAAGAAGTATCCTAACGTATACAAAAATATATTTGAAAGTAGGCAGGCAAGGGAGGCCTCTAATTTCAGAGGGAACAAAGAAAATCGAGGCAACACAAAAAACTATACTCCTGTTGAATATAAAGGAACAGTAAGGGTTAATGGAGAAAGAAGAGATGTAAGTAGAAGGGTATATCAAAGCAATGAAATTGATTGGTTTACTAAGGGGAAAGATGGATTAACAAATTTAGAACGTGCTAAGGCGGGAAATGCTCCAATTGATGCTAATCGAAGGCAATTCGAACTTCATCATTTAGTGCAAATGGAATCAGGCCCAATGATAGAATTACCTTATAGTAAACATCAAGAAGAATATTATAATATATTACATGGATTACTATATGAGCCAAGTTATCCTAAGCTAACGGACTTGAATAATTTGGGACCTTTAATAAATAAATCGTTAGAAGAGATACAAGAAATAAGAGATATAAGAAGAAATTTAAAAAGAGCAAGTTTTAGAAGTAATGATGTTTTAGATAAGCAATATAATAATTTTAGAAAAGCTTATTGGAAATCAAGAGCAAAAAATATATTAGATTATATATGGAATGAATAATTAATACTATATTATTAGGAGGTTTAATATGGATAAAAAAAATGAAATATCTAAAATTATTTCTGATACCAAGGAGGACTGTTATTTTACGGGCAGGGTTGGCGTTGAAAAGATCTCACAGATTGAAGATGCTTTAAAGGTTACACTTCCAGAGAGCTATAAATGGTTTCTTAGTAATTATGGTCATATTTTAATTATGGGGATAGAGGTATTTGGGGTATCGAAAGGTGATATTCTATCTTGTGTAGAAGCTACGGAAAGATATAGGAAAATAGGTTTACCAGAACATTTTGTTGTAATCGAAAATTGTGATGAATGGATATATTGTTTAGATACATCTAGGATGGAAAATGGTGAGTGTCCAGTTGTAGATTGGGATAGAATTGATGGGGCTGGTCCGAAAAAACATGGGAACTTTTGTGATTTTTTTTATAAACAACTTGAAGAAGCTGTTGAAGATTGGGAAGATGATTGGGAATAAAGTTATTTTGGGTAAGTTACAATTCTTATAAAATGTTAGATATATAATAGCAAACAATAACTTCCAGTTATTGTTATGACCTCAGAGGTTATAACAGAAACTGGAAGTTTCTATTTAATGTGCAGGGTGAGCTTGTGAAACTTCATCTTAACATAGATAAAGAGCAAACTACCTCAAAGGCATATTGGTTTCCCTTTGCACCACCAACAGGAAATGTAATGTACTGTATGCCTAAAACAGGCACCTATGCAAGGCTTTATTTTCCAGATGAAACAGGAGACAATGCAACGGCTCTAGGCTGTATACGTAAAAACGGAGGCAGCTGCCAAAAGACAGGAAACCCAGATAACCGCTATTTTGGAACAGAACATGGAAGTGAGCTGGAGATTACTCCAGGTGCAATAAATATAGTAGGCGGATGTAAAGAACCTTTAAAGCTAAGTATAGATGATGCTTTAGGTGTTACATTAAAGAGCCATAAAAAGTTAAAGCTTAATGCAGATGATGACATATGCTTTTATACACCAAAGCGAATAGTAATTACAGGACAAAGTCAGGTTTTAGCAAAGAAAAGTAGTATGACAAGTGGTCTATCTGTAGAAAGCGAATATCACTTTTTAGGCGGTGATGTTATTACAGAGGGAACGGATAGAGCAACATATCCACCATTTGATGATGAGCCGAAACAGGGGCAGCCACCGCCACCACCAAAGCCTGTAGAAAAACCTAAGTTTAACTGGGGTAAACTGGCACTTAACGTGCTTGGAGGACTTGCTGTAGTAGCAGCAGTAGCTGCCGTTGCAGTGTTAACTGTTGCAACTCTTGGAGCAGGAGCCGTAGTTATAGGAGCCGTTGCAACCTGTGCAGTCATTGGGGGTACAGCAGCGGTAGCCAGCAAAGCAGTTTCAGATATAAAGCGAGGAGAGGTAAGCAACTTTAGCTCCTATGCCGGTGCCGCCGCCAGAGAGACCTTCATTGGGGCAGTATCGGGAGCAATCTTTGGACCCTTTGGTGCTGCAAGTGGATTGGCAGGAAAAGCAATTATAGGAGGAATAACGAATGCCTTTGAAAGTTGCATGAGACAAAAAATGGAAAATGGAAAGATTAATCCATGGACAGTGTTAACGGATGCAGGAATCGGTGCTGCTACAGCAGGACTGTTTCACGGCGGAAGTAAATTAATTAGCTCAGCAGCTCCTTGGATTCAGAAAGGTGCAGGCAAAGTACTTGGTGAAGAAGTTTTGGGTGTCCTAGGAAGCGGTGCAAAAAAGCTTGAAAAAGCCTTTGAAGCGGTAGGGGAAAGTGTAAATAAGCTTGGTAAATTTGGAAATGAATTTGGGGAAAAATATTTAGGCAACGTGCAAAAGATTGCTAAGAATGCTGGAAATGCATATGTGGATGCTGGGACTAAGGCTTTAAGTAAAATAGATAAAGCAGGAAATATGATTAAAGACAAAATAGTAAAACTAATTGACCCTGTAAATGGAGCTACAGGAGCCTTCTATTTAGAATCAACAGACCTTATTGTGGAAGACAGGGGACTAGGTATAGACATAAGAAGAACCTATAACTCAAATGACACAAGTATAGGGCCTATGGGAAGAGGCTGGACATTTGAATACGAAAGCCGCATAGAAAAAGAAAGTGATAACGAAGTAATATTAGTATATCCAGATAGCCATATAGAAAACTTTATAAAAGAAGAAGGCAAATGGAAAAATCAATCCACGGAAAGCACGGCTAATATGCTTTTAGATGATAATGAAACTGGTGGGTTTATTTTAAAACTAAAGGATAAAACAACCTATAAGTATAATAAAGATGGAAATCTTACTTTTATAAGTGATAGGAATAATAACAAAATAACTATAGACTATGATGATAATGGCAATATAAAAACCATGACCTCACCAGGAGGAAAGGTACTTTACTTCAAATACAATTATGGGAAAATAATAGAAATAGCAGATAACATAGAGAGAAAAGTAACATATGAGTATGACGGTGATAACCTTATAAATGTGTATTTTGCAAATGAAGGAGTTTTCACATACACCTATGAAAATAATCTACTGATAACTGTAACAGATATGGCAGGGAATACATATGTAAAAAATGTATATGATGGCCGTGCCAGAGTAATAAAGCAGTATGATCGTGAAGGAAATATAGCACATGTAAATTATAATGATAAGGACATGGAAAATACCTTCACCTATGAAGCAACAGGTTTAGTAGAAAAATATAAATATAATCGTAAAAACTTTATTACAGAAAGAATATATAGTGATGATACAAAAGAAGTTTGGACTTATGATAAATATGATAATAAAGCTAGTGAAACAGATAGAGCAGGAAAAACAATTCATAGGGTTTATGATAGTAGAGGAAACTTACTTGAAGAAGTACATCCAGGTGGTTACAAAGTAAATAATTACTATGATAGTAATGACAGTCTTATAAAAACAGAAACCTCTGGAGGTGGAGAAACTCTTTATAATTATGATGACAGGGGCAATCTTGTAGAAGAACTTATTAAAATACAAGATGGAAGTTATTCAAAAACAAGTTACACTTATGATGAATATGGAAGAATGATTAAAAGGAAAGACCCAGAAAAGAATACTACTAGATTTAAATATGGCAACAAGGATTTTGATGAGGCTACAACAATAGAAGACCCAGAGGGAAATATATTCAGTTATAAATATGATAAAGCAGGAAGAATGACATTTATAACAAGCTCTTATGGCACTGTAGAATTTGGTTATAATGCTTTAAATAGAAAGACACACATAATTGATGCAAAAGGTAATATAACAAGATTAATGTATGACAAGATGGGAAACTTGATAAAAAAGGTTCTTCCAAATGAATACAATTCATATACAGACAATGGTTTAGGCTATGAGTATCGCTATGATGCAATGGATAGGCTTATAAAAACTACAGACCCAATACAAAATATTTTTGCAGTAAAGTATAATGTACATGGTAACTTAGTTAAAGAAATAAATCCTAACTATTATGACAGAGCTGTAAATGATGGGTTAGGTGTGGAATATGAGTATGATGAAAATGATAGAAGAATAAAAACTATATACCCAACAGGTGGAATATATAGAGTAAAATATGATATTTCAGGAAATATGATAAAGACAATAGATCCTGTAAATTACAATGAAGAAACAGATGATGGAAAAGGTACAGAGTATGAATATGATGAAAGAAACAGACTTGTAACTATAAAAGACCCAGAGGGAAATGTATCAAGAAGATTTATCTATGACGAAGCAGGCAGAATAATAAAAGAAATAGATGCTAAAGGATATCTAAGTGCAAATAGTGATGAAACTAGATATGGAACACTTTATAAATACAATACTGCAGGGTGGATGCTTGAAAAAAGAGTGCCTGTAGAAAAAGAGTCAGGAAATATAAAATATAATGTAACCTTATATTCTTACGATAAAGCAGGAAGTAGAATAGAAGAGAAAATATCTCCGGAATATGTGGACGAGAATAAGTATCCTAAAGAATGGAACACAATAACTTATATTTATGATAAAAATAGCAGAATAACAAAAATAACTGATACTACAGGATCAGAAATACAATATGCTTATGATTGTCTTGGAAATAAAACTTTAGAAAGAGCTAGAATAAATGCTAATACTTATAAAGTAAAAAGATACTATTACAACAGCATAGGCTGGCTGGAAAAAATAAGTGAAGAGATAAATGAAGGAGATTTAGCAGAAGAGACAAAAGGAAAGACAGCAGCTAAGACTTTATATGAGTATGATGGAAATGGTAATATAACGAAGGTAACAACTCCAGAAGGTTACGAAAACATAGTTCGTTATGATGCTGCAGATAGACTTGTGGAGATTGTACGAAGAGATTCAAAGGATGAAGAGTCTAAAAGAAGCACAACCTATGAATATGACAGTGCTGGAAACATCATAAAAGAAACAGATTGTAATGGTTACTCTATTATCTATGAATATGATGCTATGAACAGGCAGACAAAGATTATAGATAAAGAAGGTGGAGTGACAAGATTATTCTATGATGCAGCAGGAAACATAATAAAACATGTGACTCCAGAAAACTATGACCCTGAAAAAGATGATGGAAAAGGTACAAGCTATAACTATGACAGCATGAATCGTCTAGTAGAAGTAACTAATGCTCTTGGTGTAATTGTGCAGAAAAATAAGTACAACGAAGTTGGAGAGCTTATAGAAAAATTAGATGCCTCAAAAACTGGTGTAGAGTATAGCTATGACATAGGGGGAAGAATAAGACATATAATAACTCCAGGGGCAAAAGAAAAAGGAAAGATAAGCCAACAATACAGATATGATGCACTTGGAAATGTTACTGCTATAAAAGATGGAGAAGATAATGAAACTTTCTACAGTTTAGATTTATGGGGAAAAGTAAAAGAAGTACAGAAGGCTGATGGAAGCCGTGAGTGGTATGATTACGACTATGCAGGAAATGTAACAGCCACAGTAGATGATAATGGGAATAAAACAGAATACACATATAACAGCTTAAATCTTTTAACGCAGATAAAAGATCCAGCAGGAGATGTAATGACCTATCAGTATGATAAACAAGGAAGACTTGCAAAACATATTGATAGAAATAAGAATATAATTGAGTATCTGTATAATCAAGATGATAACGTAATAAGTAGAAGAGATGCAGTTACAGGTATTGCAGAGAAATATAGATATAACAAAGATGGAAGTTTAGCTGCAGGTATAAGTGAAGGAAAAGTCTATAACTACACTTACACTCCAAACATGAATCTCAAAACTAAAGCTGTAAATGGAAAAACTGTGCTTGAATATAACTACAATAAAGATGGTAATATAACAGTTCTAAAGGACATAACTGGTAGAAAAGTAAATTACAAATATGATATAATTGGAATGTTAAAAGAGGTATGGGATGGCAACCAACAGGCAGCTTCTTATACTTATAATCCAGATAGTACAATAGCTGCTATAAAGTATGGTAATGGAATAAACATACAGTATAATCACGATGTAGACAAAAATATATCAGAAATATTAGCTAAAACAAAAGAAGGCAAGGAGCTTTTAAATCATAGGTACTTCTATGATAATAATGGAAATCAAGTTAGAAAAGATGAAGGTGAAAACGTAACAAGCTACAGTTATGATCGCCTGAATAGACTGGAGAAGGTAGTATATCCAAATGAAAGCATAGAAGCCTTTAGCTATGATAAGGTAGGAAATAGAGTAAAGAGAACATTAGACTCCCAAGCAACAAACTATATTTACGACAGTAGAAACAGATTAATATCATTAATTGAAGGCAATGAGTTAACATCTTTTGAGTATGACAATCAAGGAAATCTTCTAGAAGAAAGAAGCAAACAAGATACTATAAAATATACTTATGATTGCTTCAATCGTAATACTGGTGTACAAAAATATGATGGAAGCTATATTAAAAACTTCTATAATCCAGAAGGATTAAGAAGTGAAATAGATGAAAATGGTATAGTAAGTGAGTTTGTATTTGATAGAGGGAATATAATAACAGAGCTTGATGCAGAAGATAGTCTAAAAGTAGCAAGTATAAGAGGTATTGAGTTAATATCTCAAAGAGACAACAAGGATAATAGCTATTATTATTTAAATAACTATCACGGTGATGTTGTTAATTTAACTAATATATCAGGTAACATAGTAAACTCTTATTCTTATGATGCCTTCGGCAATACCTTAGAAGCAAATGAACAAGTTCATAATAGGTTCAGATATTCAGGAGAGCAGTATGATCCAATAAATAACCAATATTATCTGAGATCTAGGTTCTATAATCCTGTTGTAGGTAGATTTACTCAGGAAGATGTTTATAGAGGTGATGGACTTAATCTTTATGCTTATGTAGGGAATAATCCTATAAACTATATAGATCCGAGTGGATATGGGAAATGTAAGAGTGAGAACATATTTGGGGAGGCTGAAGCTAAGCCATTTATTAATGGAATGAGTCCAGAAGAGGCTGCAAGATATAAAGAGTACTGGTATAATTCATATTCACAGGACTATGCCAATGTTGTAAATACTAATAAGCCGTGGAAGTGGAGGAACATACCAGGAGGTGATAGCCTTACAGCAGCAGATAAGGTAGCTATTAAGAATAAGGCTGTTGAGCAAGGGCTGATTCCAGAAATACAAATGAAGCCAGGAACAAGATATGCAGATTTTCAAGGTGCTGGAGTAGTTCTAAGAACAGAACCATTGCCAGAAAATTTATGGAAAGCTAGGGATAAGGAACAATTTGATTACCTTGATGAGTTGATAGGTGGACGTCCAGAAGGAACCACTTGGAACCACTCAGAAATTCCAGCACAAATGGAACTTGTTCCGTTCGGTATACACAATGTGACGAATCATATAGGAGGACGAAGTTCAGGCCACTGGGCATATCGTCCTGGAGGAAGATAAAAGGTTGGAGGATTAACAGTTATGAAAATAAAAGCAGATAGCATTATTTTACCATTACCTGATGATGAAGTGATAAGTTCATTCGAAGAGTATTGTAGAGTAGAACTACCTAAAGAATACAAAGAATTTTTGAAGGTAAATAATGGTGCCATACCTCAAACAAATATTTTCAATTATGGAGGTAGAGAGTATTTAATTGAACGATTTTTATGCTTATTAGAATCACCAGAATCAGACGAGACGTATGGATGGTATGATTTAGAGGTTGTATTATCTCAAATTGATACAAGACTAACTGATGATGAAAATTTAGTTGGAGCGAATGTTATTCCTTTTGCGGCATTGTTTGCAGGTGACTTTGTATGTTTAGATTTCAGAGATGATAAAAAACCTTCTATTTCAGTATGGTTTCATGAAGAATCGGATGATTTCAAACCTGTTACTATTAAAGTAGCAGAAAGTTTTGTTGAATTTCTGAAAAAGCTGAGAGAATAATCTAACTAAAAAATTTGTTAAATTTAGCTGCAAAAATATTTATGAAATCATAACAAAGTATTCAATAGAGTTTGTATAGGTATTTGAACACATAAGATACTGAACAATTATCATAATATAGTGAGCGTAACGAAAATAAAAATCAAATATATATCAAGTAATAATGAAGGCTAACGCTGATACAAAAGGCGTTAGTCTTTTTTCTACGCCTAAAATATTGAAAGGAGTAAAGAAAGATGAGATGCCAATTCAATTTGATATAAAGGAAAAAAGCAGCAGTGAATATATAGATTTTATAGAAAAGCCTGTACCTTTGGTATCAGATAATCTTAAGAAGCTGTTGCAAAAATATGATAAGAAAATCTTCTTTAAACCTATAGTACTTTGCGACAGAAAACAAGAAAAACAAGATTTATACTGGCTTATGGTTCCAGACAGCATAGATTGCCTATCAGATAAAAGTGAATTTAACAAAGACGGAACATTGAAAAGGCTTGTTATAGATAAAAAGAAAGTAGGAAATTTTAAAATATTTAAAGTTAACGGAATTATTGAGGATTTAATGCTGGTAAGACTTGATGCAGCTGAAAGTATTCTAAGAAGAGACTTTACGGGCATTAAGCTAAAAAAAGTAGAAAAGGAAAATTAAAAGGAGGAATGCATAATGCAGGAACCACAAATTGTTAGTGGTGAAGGAGAAGAGAAAAGTTATGTGGTGGCAGGAGCTAAACTAAAATGCACCTGCGGCAGCAGAAAAAGTAAATTAAGAGTACCTTCAAGTCATGGAGTATACATAAAAGATAAGGCACAGTTAAATGTAATGGACTATAAGCCTGGAGTAAACATTACTACTTTTGGCATTTGCAAAAGTCCTAAGAATCCTTTAGTAGATACCTTTGAATCCTGTAAACCTATATTAAACATGCCTTGGACAAATGGGAAAAATGAGGTATTAGTGGAAAATGCGCCAGCTCTGCTTAATACATCCACAAATAAATGTATCTATGATGGTACCATAATCATTGAAGACGACGGTCAATAAAGTGAAACTTGACTCAGATGGGGTTTTGACCCCACCTGAGTCCTAGTTGAACGAATCCAGGGACGTAGCCGCTCTTTACTCCCACTTTGGAGAAGATGGGAGTATTAGAGCGGGTAGTCATCGGATAAACGGAAAATATTGTATAGGGGGGTATGATGTGGAAGGTAATAATACTATAACCTATGGAAATATAAGCTTAGTATGTCCATATGAAATTCAAAGTATGATTGAATTAAAAATTATAAAAGAAGTAAACAATCATTCTAAATTGTATTTTACAGGAATAATTCCAGAAGAAAAAAAAGACGAATATATAAGCATAGCTACTTCAAAGGATAAAATAGAAGTAAATCTGCTATCTAACGGCAGCGTAGTAAGAGCTCTTTTTAAAGGACTTGTTTCAAATATAAAAGTTAAAGCTGTAAATAATATATATTATCTAGAAGTAGAAGGAGTATCCTGTACCTATGACTTAGATGTAAAGCTAAAGTGCAGGTCTTTTCAAAATAAGAATATGTCTTATACAGAACTGATAGAAAAGGTTCTTTCTAGTTATGCTGGAGCAGACTATATGAATCTAGCAGCAGAGGGTAAAAACCTTGGTAGGTTTGTACTGCAGTATAATGAAACGGACTGGCAGTTTTTAAAAAGAATAGCCTCCTATAATGGATATGT
>NZ_JABAIW010000074.1:0-18017 GCF_014231265.1 Clostridium sp. DJ247
AAAAGTTTTTAAATGTGCCTTCAGTTTCGTCAACATATTCCTACGTATAAGTTAAGTTTCAAGTCTGGAATCCTACAAAATTACACCTAAATTAAAATCAAATTTAATTCTAAGTGTGAAAAGTCAACGGCAAATAGAGTGAAAAGTGCTATTTATGTAAGAAACAATAAATAATGTAATATTATAGTTTGTTTTCTTTTAAAATACAGTAACAAAATTTTTATAATGTCTAAAGGTATTATAAATTTAAACGAAAAACATTAGTAATATTAAATTTATATTTAAACTTTCTTATAATAATAGTATATAAGTTTAGCTGTTCTCTTTTCATTATTAACTATATACAATTTTGAATTTTACTAGAATAAAGCCTTGTATATGAATTATTAAGTTAATAATGGAGGTATACCTATGCAGGTTGTTGTATTTAAATTAAACAATGAACAGTTTGCGGTGCAAACTGCCAAGGTACAAAGTATAAATGATGCTATGGAAATAACTAAGGTTCCAAAGGCACCAGACCATATAAAAGGACTTATAAATTTAAGGGGTAGCGTCATAAGCTTATTAGACATAAACTTATTATTAGATGTACCAAAAGAAGAACAAAGACAAAATAATATTATAATACTTGAAATGGAATATGAATTAGTTGGGATAAATGTAGACCAAGTAGATGAAGTTTTAGATGTTGAAGAAGAAACTATAGAAAAAATCAATGATGGGAAAAAAGCATATATTGAAGGAGTTATAAACTTCCAGGATAGAATAGTAACATTAATAGATATAGATAAACTCCTTTCAAACTAGTAGCAAACTATTTAGAAATGAGGGAAAGTAATGGCGGACGTATTATCGCAGAGTGAAATAGATGCTCTTTTGGCTGCCTTATCAACCGGAGAACTCACACCAGATGAAGTACCTAAGGATGAAGAAAAGCAGAAAATTAAACCCTATAATTTCAGGAGCCCACAGAAGTTCTCTAAAGATCATATAAGAACACTTGAACTTATTCATGATAACTACGCCAGAATAATTTCAAATTATTTAACTGCTCAGGTTAGAAATAATGTTAAAGTTAAAATAGAATCTGTACAACAGATAACTTATGAAGAGTTTATACACTCTGTACCAAACCCTACTATCCTCACTATATTCAAGATGCCACCTTTAAATGGCTCCATATTATTTGAAACAAATCCAGCCTTTGTTTTTGAAATAATAGACGTGTTGCTTGGTGGAAAAGGTTCTGGTAAATTTAAAATGAGAGAATTTACAGATATAGATAAAAATATTACTAAAGTTGTAAATGCAGGGCTTATATCTAACTTAAAACTTGCATGGGAAGATGTTCTAGAGGTTTATCCAGAAATAGAGGGCCTTGAAACAAATCCAGCTTTAAATCAAACTTTAGCACCTAACGAGCCTGTGGCTTTAATAACCTTATCAGTTGAAATGGGAAAGAGTAATAGCTTTATTAATATATGTATACCGTATTTAAGTATAGAAAAAGTTTTAGATAAGCTTGTGGTTCAATACTGGTTCCAAGAAAACGATGAAGAAACTCTGCAGGAGTCTAGAGAAAAGCTGAGAGAAAGACTTAATATAGTTAACATGAAGCTTTCAGCAGTACTAGGTAGTACAACAATTACTGTTGATGATTTCTTAAAATTAAATACAGGTGATGTTATAACCTTAACTGAAAAAATAACCAGTCCTGTTAAGCTAATGGTGGAAGATAAACCATATTACTATGGAAAACCTGGGGTACTAGGTAAGTATATGGGAGTTCAGATACTTGATATTATAGATAAGGATGTGGAAAATTATGGGTAATGGGTTTCTTTCACAAGAGGAAATAGATGCACTATTAAATGGCGGTGGAGACACTGAGCCAAGTTCAGAGAATGAAAACAATTCATTAAATGATAATGCAGCAGATAACAGTGGTGTATCATCAGAAAATTTACCAGAGTTATCTGATATAGAAAAAGACTTACTTGGAGAAATTGGTAATATATCTATGGGTTCAGCCTCAACGGCTCTTTCTACAATAATTGGTCAGCCTGTAAATATAACCACACCGGTAGTAAGTGTTACCATATTGAAGGAATTAAAAAGTACTTTTCAAACGCCTAATGTAGCACTAGAAGTTAAGTATACAAGTGGTATAGTTGGGGAAAATCTTCTCGTAATGAAACTAGAAGACGCTGCAGTAATAGCAAACTTCATGATGGGTGGAGATGGAACTATTTCAGAGGACCTTACTGAACTATCTGAGATAGAGTTAAGTGCTGTATCAGAAGCTATGAATCAGATGATAGGTTCTGCAGCAACTTCCATGGCTACTATGTTCATGAGAGAGGTAAATATATCACCACCTTTATCGAAAATTTGGAGTGATTTAACAGAACCATTATCTGAAGGAATTTCAGATGATCAGCCTGTGGTTAAAGTATCTTTTACTTTAACAATTGGTGATATTGTAGATAGTAATATAATGCAACTGCTTCCTATAGCTACTGCAAAAAAAATTGTTACAATAATGATGGGACAGGAAGAGACCACAGAACCTTCAGCTAATAATTCTGTAGAGTCTCAGCCACAACAGCAAGCACCAGCAGCTCAGTACATAGAGCCTCAAGTACAATATCAACAGCAGCCACAACCTAATCAACAGAATTATGGTGGCTATGCTCAGTCAGAGCCACAATATTCGCACTCTCAGCCAATATATGAAAAACCTATAGAGAATTATAGACAGCCACCAGTGGAAGTACGTCAAGCTAGTTTCCAACCATTAGGGCAAGTAGCAGCGTCGCAAGCGGTGTCTGGTAATATAGATTTAATTTTGGACGTTCCTTTAGAAATATCAGTAGTTTTAGGACGTACTAAAAAAAGCATAAAGGATATATTAAATCTAGGTACGGGTTCTTTAGTTGAGTTAGACAAATTAGCAGAAGAACCTGTAGAAATATTAGTTAATGGTAAAAAAATAGCTTATGGTGAAGTTGTTGTTGTTGATGAAAACTTTGGTGTAAGAATTACTAATATTGTTAGTAATGAAGATAGAATAAAATCACTTGGAAGATAAGACAGCCTTAAAACTAGGCTGTTTTTTATATTGTAGATAGGCATGCCCGAAATTTAACTTATACTCCGGAATATGATGCCAAACTTCGGCACGTTAAAAACTTTTAATCAGTCTAAAGTTCTAAGGTTTTTCTCAAATTCCAACTAAGACTGATAAAAAAGTTTTTAAATGTGCTTTCAGTTTTGGTAACACATTCCTACGTATAAGTTAAATTTAAGTTGTGCTTACCTATAATATGGGAATCTGTAATAAAAACTTAGAGTACGCTCAAGAATATGTTAAGTATTTTAAAGAAGAATTTTAATGCTATTTATACATGTTGTTAAAGTAGAAAAATTTCGGGACTTTGAGGGCAAAATAGCTGAGTTCTTTTGTTTGTAAGGTATAAACAATAGATAGATGTTATCGATAATAATATTAATAAGAGGAAGCTTATACAGTAAGCGCTATTATGTATGAGATTATTTTATAGAGTGACAAACTCACAAATGCGTTAATGTTGGAAAAGTTTTCCATGTGACTGAAAATAATATAAGACTTCTAAAACATTATTGTAATAGATAGGAGTGAATAGAATATGAAGATTAACGGAGTGGATCCAAGTAAGGTTATAAAATTCTATGGTAATAACAAAAAAAGTGTGGAAAAGAAAGACGTAGTGACTCAAAATGATTCAGTACAAATTTCATCCTTGGGAAAGAGTTTGAGTACTTATTCTCTTGATGACAAATTTGTTAATTCAAAGGAAAAGATTGAAAAATTAAAAAACGAAGTTGCCAGTGGAACTTATAACAGAAGTTCTAAACTTGTGGCAGCAAAGATTATAGAGGCTATGAAGGAGAATAATAAATAAAATTGCTGTTTATCGGTATTATATTGAAATGTTGGTTAACAGTTAAGAATTAAGAGAGATTTAGTATGTATGACTCTTGGTTATTAACTGTTAACCTAACTTGGGAGGTGTAAAGTAGTGCTTCAGCTAAATGAAATCGTAATGAATGAATATAATGCCCTTAAAGCTCTTTTAGATGCTTTGGATGAGCAATTTGAATATTTAACAAAAAGAGAAGTTTTTTCACTAGGCAAAGTTGTTGAAAAGATAGAACAGTGTAGTAGAGAAGTGGCTCGGTGGGAAGTGGAAAGAAGAAAAATAACTGGTGGAGAAGCTATGACAAGTATAGTAGATAAGATGAAAAATGAAAATTTAGAGAATAATTATAGATCGGTAAAAAAGCTTTTAGAAGAAATACAACTTCAGAAAGATACAAATGAAATGATAATAAAGCAGGGATTGGGTTTTTCAACTCAGATGCTTAATTTTATTAACCCCGATAGAGGTCCAAAAACTTATAATGGGTACGGTAAGAGAAGATAATTAGAAATTAGTAGCTAGTAGCTAGTAGCTAGTAACTAGTAACTAGTAACTAGTAACTAAAAACTAGCAACTAGTTACTAACAACTAAAAAAGAGGAGTGATAAAATGTCCGGTTTGTTTGGAACTTTTAATATAGCAACAAGAGGATTGTTTGCACAGCAAAGAGCCATAGATGTAACATCTCATAATATAGCTAACGCTAACACAGAGGGGTATTCAAGACAAAGGGTGACGTTGCAAACAACGAGACCACAAAGTGTACCAGGGGCTGCTGGTCAAATAGGAACAGGAGTAGATGTGGCATCTATTGATAGAATAAGAGATAGTTTTTTGGATTATCAAGTTAGATTTGAAATGGCAGTAGATGGTCAATTTAAAGGAAGAGATAAATTTTTAAGCCAAGTAGAAAACATAATTAATGAGCCTACTGATACAGGGTTATCTACTTTGATAGGTAAGTTTTTTGATAGTTGGAATACCCTAGCTACATCTGCAGATAAATCAAATGCTAAATCTGTAGTAGCTCAACAGTCATTAGCTCTTACTAATGAATTAAATCACAGCTATACAGAGCTTGAAAGTCTGAAAAGTAACACACAGACTGTAATTAAAGATACCATATTTGATATAAATGGTATGATAGGACAAATAAATCAGTTGAATCAACAGATAAAACAGGTAAAAATATCAGGAAACAAACCTAATGACTTAATGGATAGGCGTGATTTACTAATAGATCAATTAAGTACAAAGTTTGGACTTACTATCAGTAAAAGAGATTTTGATGGTTATGATGTAACTACTTCTAATGAAGCTAAGTATGCATCCACAGGTGATAACGGAAATGCACCCTTAGCACAAGATGGTAAGACACCTCTAAACATCGTGCAGTCTATTGATCCTAATAGTACAACTAGGTTTTCTTATGTAAGTAGTATTACCAATGATGCTGGAGAAGAAAAATTTACTGGAGAAGGAACATACACAGTTACATATTATAAAAATGGTGATATGACTACAGATAACAATAAAGTAACTATAAAGGTTAATATTAAAAATACAGGAGCACCTGGAGATGCTAACTATGTCAGTGCTGAGGATAAATTTAAGCAATTAAACCAGTGTAGAGTACTTTGGGCTAATAATAATGGAGTAGCACTAAAAGTAAAAGATAAGGTAGATGATAAAGATTCAAGCAAAATATATAAACAAATAGATACAAATCTTCAAGATGGAAGTAATTTAGGTAATAATCAAAGCTGTGACTTTGAAAACCTAGCACTTTTTAAAGCTCCTACAGGAGAATTAAAAGGTTATATGTCTGTTCAGCAGGATATAGATACCTATCAGAATCAATTAAATAAATTTGCAAAAGCTTTGGCCTTTTCAGTTAATGGAATAATGAGTCAAAGCGCGTCCTTTAGAGCAGATTATTCTACGGATGGAGAAGGTGGAATAAACAATTTATTTGTAAATTCGAAATCAACATCATCTGAAAATGGGATAACTGCTGAAAATATAACTGTAAATGCCGATATATTAAAGGATGATGGTTATATGAAAATAAAGACAGCTACAAGTTATGACATAAATGGAAATGCTACTAGTGGTGAAAGTGACGGTACAAGGGCACTGGCTATTGCATCGCTTAGAGATAAATTAATAAAAATACAAGATATAAATGCTTCTTCAAGTAGAGCAGATTTTTTAACACCAATACTTAAACAAGATTCAAATAAAAATAACCTATATGTAATAAATAATGATGTAGGTGGTATGACATTAGACAGCTATTTTAAAGATACAGTGGATAGACTGGGTATACAGGAACAAGAAGCTAGAAGAATGGTGGACAATCAAGCAAAGCTTTTAGCTGGATTTAAAGAGTCTAGGGATTCAGTATCAGGAGTATCACTGGATGAAGAAATGGCAAATCTTATTCAATTCCAGCATTGTTATCAAGCAAATGCTAAAATTATATCAACTGTAGACCAATTGTTGGATGTAATTATTAACGGACTTAAGAGATAGTAGATAGTAGCTAGAAACTAGTAACTAGTTACTATAAAAAATTGTGGGGTGAATTTAAATTGCGTGTAACTAACAAGATGCTTGCTAACAATTTCCTTAGTGACATGAATGTAAATCTTAACAATATGAGAACTCTTCAACAGCAGATGACATCAGGAAAAAACTTTAGAAGACCTTCAGATGATCCATTCAATGTTACCAGAGCCATGCAGATGCATACAGCTATAAATTCAAATAAACAATATAATGTAAACATAACTAATACTATAAATTGGTTAGATACTACAGATACAGCTTTAGGACAATTAGGTAATGTGTTTCAATCTATAAGAGAAAAATTGGTATCTGCAGGCAATGCTGCTTATGGACCAGATGAGAGACAGAAGGTAAAGGATGAAATAAATCAAAGGGTGGGACAGATTGCTCAGATATTAAATACAAACTTTGATGGAGAATACATTTTTGGAGGAACAAAAGGAACGTCAAAGCCTGTAGATACAATGCAGGATTATATTGTGAAAAAGTCAAATGCAAATGGAGGAGATATAAGCTTTTTGGGAACTCCAACAGTACCCTTAAATACAATGTATAAGATTATGGTAACAGGTGTAGATGGGAAAGGGAATGTAACTGGAGTAAGCTGCGATAAATCCACAGATGGAGGTACCACGTGGAGCACTAGTACTCCCACGGTTGCGTCAAATGTTTTTTCTATAGATGGAATGAATATAAATATTGAGCCTAATCCAAATACATCTGGTAACGATACTTATGAATTTTCTCTAATAAAAAATACAAAGTTAAACTATGTTTCAGATAAAAATAACATAATGAAAGATTTACCTACTGTAGCTTCTAATGGTTTTACTGCAGCAAATTGGTCAGGCAAAGATATAACTTTTAACATAAATGGAGATAATACAGGCACGAAAATAACTTTAGATTTTCCAAGTACTCCGCCTCCAACTGTAGATGATGTTGTTAAAAATATAAACGATAAAATAAATGGAAATACATTTTTATCAGGAAAAATAACAGCGCAAAAAACTCAAGATGGAAAAATAAAATTTAATTCTTTAACTGATGATTTCATATGGATAGAAGCTTCACCAGCAACAACAATAGTTTCTGACCTTTCACTGCCAACAGGTATTTTTCCAAACGTACAAATGGATAATATATCTTCAGGTCGGCAAACGGAAATATCACAAGGAGTATTTATAAAATATAACGTATCAGCAGCTGAGGTTATAAGTTATAAGAAAAAAGACGGAACTAAAGGCAATATAACGGAATTATTGAAAAATATTGTAAGTGATCTGGATTCAAGTAATAGTGCTGATATCCAAAAGCTTACTGACGGGGATTTAGCTGAATTAGACTCAGCAATGGGTCAGATATTAAAGGTTCGTTCCGAAATTGGAGCAAAGCAAAACAGAATGGATAGTGCGAAAGAGCAAAATGAACAATCAAATACAGATATGACAGACATTCTATCTAAAACAGAAGATATAGATATAACAGAAAAAACTATGGAGTATGCTACCATGCAGACTGTATATATGGCTTCTTTGCAGACAAGCGCAAGAGTATTGCAACCTACACTTATGGATTACTTAAGATAGAAATTAGAAACTAGTAGCTAGTAACTAGTTACTAGAAGTTAGTAGCTAGTCACTAGAAACTAGTTACTAGTGACTAAAAAAGAGGGGTTTTTATTATGAAACTAAATACTAAATATCATGGAATAAAAGAGTATGAAGAAAAAGATATAATAACCTTTAATAAGGGTATTCCAGGATTTGAAGAACTTAAAAAATTTATACTTTTCTCAGTTGCAGAGAATGAGGTATTTAATATACTTCATTCTATAGAGGATGAAAGTACAGGAATTGTAGTGGTATCCCCTTTTCTAACAGTAAAGGACTATGAATTTAAAATTGATGAAGAAAAAATATGTGAACTTGAAATAGATAGCCATGAAGATGTGCTTGTTTTAAATACAGTAACACTAAGTTCAAAGATACAAGATATAACAATAAATTTAAAGGCACCTATAATAATAAATATAAAGAAGAAATTAGGGGAACAAATAATACTAGATAACCCCAATTATTCTATAAAACATCCGTTGGTACTAAAATAAGTACTAGTTTTAAAAGCAGTTAGGCTCCTAAGGAGATGGTTTAATGTTAGTAATTAGCAGAAAAAAAGGAGAATCTTTATTAATTGGTGATGATATAGAAATTACTGTAGTAAAAATTGACGATGGAACTGTGAAACTTTCAATATCTGCACCTAAAAGTATAACTATTTTAAGAAAAGAATTATATAAAGAAGTAGAACAGGAAAATAAGATGGCAGTAGCCACTGATGTCAGCATATTAAAAAGCATAAAGAAATAATATAGCTTTTTTAAAAGCTGAAACACAATAAGTATTAATTATTTTTGTTTGATATTAATATTATTAGATGATTGCAGAATTGAGAATTAAAAAATGTGGATAACTTTTAACATTTTGCTTAAAAGTCTAGAAAAAAAGAGCATGACAAAAAGCCTTTTGGTAAAAAGGCATGCGTAGCATGTGGCTTGATATTTAATTGTGGATATGTTGATTAAGCTGCTATTTTAAGAAGTTTATTTATGCTTCTAATATACTCTATATTATTTATGGCGTAAGCCAGTATAACATTTATAAGTTTAGAGATAGCAGTTAAATATAAATCAGCACGCATAGTAGTGGTATTTACTGTCCTTGGTTGTTCAATACATGGATTGAATTTAAAAGAAGATAAGCATCTTTCGATACATGCACGGATAGGATAACTTTCATCCCATTCTGGAGAATTTCTTTGAACACCAGGATAAAGTCTAAAATCTTTATCAGGATAAACATAGGTCATACGACCACTTTTCTTATCAGTGCATGGATTTTCACATGTGTGATAGCATTTGCCTTGTTTATCTCTACGAGATTTTGGGCAAGTAAATTTAAATCTAAGACTCTTATTTTTGCCTTTACAAGAACCTTCAGATTTAAAAGGTTCTTTAGTTAAAGGGCAAAGTGGAATACCTTCAATGTCATACTCTAAATCTCCAATTTTACTATTAGCTTGATTACGAGGGTTAAGAGGAATAAATGCTTTTTCAAATTCTAAATGTTTAAGTAAGCCAAAGTTATCGTAACTATCGAATTCTGAATCACCCAAAAAAGTTTTAAATTTAAAATCAGAATGATTTTTTAATTTATCTAAAAATGGCATAATAACTGGTTTTAATGAAGCATTATCATAAAAATATTTTTGTTCTTCAGGGGTATCAAAGTCTTTTTTATTTACTGTTTCATAAAAATCTTCGTCGAAGAATTTGATATTTAAAGGAACACCTAAACCATTAGTTAGAAGACCAAATTTGTTTGTGCAAATTTAGGCATATTCTTATATGCGGCAGCATATGGATTAAAATTTTCTTTATTTATAGCTTTAGCATAAGATTTTTGTCTGTTGACTTCAGATACAAGTGTTTTAGGATTATTTTCTTTAACTCTTGGTTTTAAGCCAGAGGTATCATATATAAGCATAGAATTAAGATTTTTGTAAGGTGAATTATCAGGAAGATTATTATTAATATCTTCACAGATATCAATGACTTTAAGAGCCATTGAATCAAATAAATTAGCGATATCACTTTCAAATGTAGTTTTGAATCTGCTGAAAAAAGATTCATCAGGTATAGACTTGTAGAAACCACAAAATTCTCTTATTTCAGTAGAA
Organism: Clostridium sp. DJ247; assembly: GCF_014231265.1. Classification (NCBI taxonomy): domain Bacteria; kingdom Bacillati; phylum Bacillota; class Clostridia; order Eubacteriales; family Clostridiaceae; genus Clostridium; species Clostridium sp. DJ247. The sequence continues at coordinate 10,275 of NZ_JABAIW010000074.1, forward strand.
AATATAAGAAAAATTGTTAACAAGATAGTAGTAGGTATATGAAATATTTGCATGATTAATAATGCTGATAATACAGAAGAAAGTTCATATTCTCTATCTTTTCCTAAGTTAGCATAATAATGTTCTCTAAAAGGGTCAGGAATAAAGATATTAATATCAAAATTATCAGCAAGTAATTTAATGAACCCTACGGGTTGTTTATTGGTCATATGCTTTAATTCAGATACCTGTTCAAAAATATTAAGTTGTTTAGTTTTATTAAGACAAAACATGTTTGTTCTCCTCCTCTGTGATTTATTATTTTGTGTGGTTACATTTATTATTTCATAGTGGAGGAAAATATAAAAGCCTAACGGCTAAAAAGTTAGGCAAATCAACGCTTGTGGAATTCCGCAAGCGGCTATATTAATATTATATAAAGGAGTGTTAAACATGGAAGTTAGAAACTTAAGTCAAGGATGGCAAACAGCTTTAGAAACGAATACTAACACTGTAAACAATGCACAATGTGTGCAGCCAGTACAAAATAACAGTACTTCAGCACCGGTAGATTCTAAGAATGGATCGGATACTGTTGGAGGAAAGCTATCAAACAATGAAAAAGCAGCAACAGAACAAGATGTAAAGAAGGCTGTAGATAAATTAAATGAATTGTTAGAAGGAAAGTCTACACATGTAGAATATGAGCAAGTTGGAAAGTCAAAGCATATGGCTATTAGGATAGTTGATAGTCAAACTAAAGAAGTTATAAAGGAGATACCTCCAAAAAAGATTATAGAAATGATAGATAAACTTTGTGAAATGGCCGGAATAATGATAGATGGAAAAGCGTAATGTAGTAGCTAGTAGCTAGTAACTAGAAACTAGAAACTAGTTACTAGCTACTAGCAACTAAAAAGGTGAGGTGATTTTGTGGAGTTTAGGCTAAATAAAATTGATCCCGAAGTACGTGAAAGAGTTAAAGAAACTACAAGTTCCGGAAAAGTTCATAGTAAATCCAGTACAGTCATAAATAAAGATAATAAGGAAGAGAAAGAGAGAGGAAACTCAGAATTTAATTCAAAACTTAAAAATGAAAAACAGAAAAAAATTTTTTCGGTTGATGCAGTAAAGATAGATGAAGTAGAGATTCCTGCTTATAAAGAGGAAACAGGAACTTTTTCAAAGGATGAAACAAGAGGTAGTGTCATAGATGTGAAAAAATAATGGAAAGAGAATTGAGAGTTATTATCTTAAAAAAAGAAATAAGTTTTAATTCTCTGTTTTTTCCTAAATAAAGTAAATAAATTTACGATAATTAATTATGTAAATTATTAGATTATATTCTCAAATAAAAAGGAGTGTTCTTAATATGTACGCAGCAAATGCATATAATGCATATAAAACTAACAGTGTGAATTTTGCTTCAAAAGAACAACTGCTGCTTATGCTAGTAGAAGGAGCTGTTAAGTTTGCTAAAATAGGCAGACAAGCTATATTGGATAAAGATATGAAAAATGCTCATGAAAATATAGTAAAAACACAGAATATATTTTATGAACTTATGACAACTTTGGATGTCAGTAAAGGTGGAGAATGGGCAAAGTCTCTTTTAGGCATATATGATTTTATAGTAAGAAGACTTATGGATGCCAACATAAAAAAAGATGTAACAGTTATGGATGAGATTATTCCTTTGATTGAAGATGTAAAAGATACATGGGAACAGGCTTATAAAATTTCAAAGACATTTAAGTAATACAGATGACAGAAACTAGATGCTAGCAACTGGCGTCTGGTAACTAAAAAGGGGGAGTTAAATAGTGAGCAGTGTTAACGGAACAAGTAGTTCAAGTAATAATATGATTAGAATTACTGGGATGGCAACAGGTTTGGATACAGATACTTTGGTAAAGCAAATGATGACTGCTGAAAACTTGAGATTAGATAAATTAAAACAAGATAGACAGTATATTCAGTGGAGACAGGATACTTTTAGAGATATTATTAAGGATTTCAGGGATTTAAGAAGTAGTTATTTACTTATTGATTCACCATCGGATACGAATATGATAAAAAGCTCATCTTATACTGGATCTACTATTACTAGTGGTGATAGTAATCTAGTAACTGCGTCAGCGTTACCAGGGGCAGTTAACGGTGTTAGTACCATAAAAGTTAACCAGACAGCTAAAAGTGCACAGTTAGATGCAAGTAGAATAGTGTCAAATAGTGTTAGCATAGGAAGCTATAGTGATTGGAGTTCTAAAAAAATAACTTTTAGTGTAAATGGTACTACTAATAGTTATGATACAGCAGCTATAGATATTTCAACAGTTAGTACGGATGCTGATCTTGTATCGAAGATAAATGATGCTATTAATTCTAATACTAATTTAAACGGAAAAATAAAAGCTTCACTATCGGGTGCTAATGTAGTTTTTGATGTATTAACTTCAGATAGTGTTAAAATAACAGCAGAAACAGGAGGAGCAGCAGGAAAGTTAACTAATTTATTAAATAAAGAGTTAAATCCAAAAACTTCAACAAAGCTATCAGATTTAGACTCCGCATTCCTATCAAAAGATTTTTATATTAAACAGTCAGGAAAAGTGTCGTCCAAAATTACAATAACAAAAGATGACACAATACAAGGTGTAATAGATAAAATAAAGAATGCATATGCAAAAAATGGAGACACAAATACTGCATTATATAGTGATTTAGAAGTAAGCTTTAGTGACTTAACTAAAAGCTTATTAATAAAGACTCGTAATACAGGAAGTGCTCAATCAATACAAATAACATCTGATGCAGCAGGAAACACACCGTTATCCCTAAGTATTTTAGGATTAAACAGTAATTTCAAACAAGGACAAGATGCTATCGTGGAAATAACGCCGCCAGGATCATCTACGGCAACCACTGTTACAAAAGCAACTAACAGCTTTACAATAGATAATGTGAATTATAATCTTATAAAAGACCCAAATGGAACACCTTACTCTACAACATTAACAACAAAAGCTGATTCCCAAAGCTCCTTTGACAAAATAAAAGCATTCATCGATAAGTATAACTCTCTAGTACAAAAAATATCAGATAAAATTAATGAAAAGAAAGATTATAATTATAAACCACTAACTGATGCACAAAAGAAAGATATGAAGGAAGATGACATAAAAGCTTGGGAAGATAAAGCAAAACAAGGGATATTAAAAAATGATGGTGATCTTCAGAAAATTCTTTATGACATGAGAAATGCTTTTATGAATAGTGTAGAATCTGCTGGCATAAAATTAAACGAAATAGGTATAGATACCTATGGTGGATTAGAAGCTATATCAAAGCCAGGACAGTTAAAAATAGATGAAACAAAATTAAAAGCAGCACTTGAAACTCGTGGAGACCAAGTTATGAAGATATTTATTGCAACTCCAAACACAACTATAACTGATACTACAAAAAAATATAATAATACAGGGATATTCCAGAGATTGGAAGATATAATTAATGATTCAGCTGAAAAATTTGATGGAAATCTTCTTAAAAAGGCTGGATACGTGGGAACTGCTAGTGAGTTTACAAATACAATTACAAAACAACTTAAAGATCAAGATAAAGCTATAGATGAAATGAATAGAAAGCTTTACGATAAGCAGGAAAGATACTATCAAATGTTTGCCAAACTTGAGTCAGCTATGAACCAACTAAATTCACAGCAGTCTTGGCTTACACAGCAACTAAGTGGCTAAGTCGTTATAAGGTGATAGTATGAAAAATAAAGAATTAAGCAAAGCTCTTGAAGATTATAAAGAATATACTTTAAATTTTATATACAGCCTTGAGAAAGAAGACTTTGATGTTCTTGAGAAATTACTAAATAATAGACAAAGAATTATAGAAAACATTAATAGTATGCAGTATACTAAAGAAGAATTTTCTGCAATAGTAGAAAAGTTAGAAATAATGATATATGAGAAAAAACTATCTAATTTAATGATAGAAAAGCGTAATAAGATTAAACAACAAATGACTAAAATATTACTATCTAAAAATGCTAATAATATGTATAATAAGGGATTATACAGTGGTGCTAGAGTATTTAATAGGAAAATATAAATACTGGTTTTTAGTTTAGCGAGGCTTAGATCTCGCTTTTTTTATATTTTAACGTAAGTTCAATGCAAATTTAATATAAAAGTATTATAAAGCTATAAATTTATTTTTTTATACTACGATATAATTAGTGTAAATAAAATAAAAAAATTATAAAAGCATATAAAGTTGATAATGGGACATCCGATAATTATAATGTAAGGAAATAATAACAGTTTTGGTGACTACTGTAACTTAATTTCTGTTTAAACTTTATAGTAGGTATATATTAATATATAATGTTACTGAGGTGTTGAAAACACTGGATAGTGCAATTCAATAGAGAAGCAACAATTTAATATGGTAGTACGCTCAAAGAGCTTAACTATAAATAAAACTTGTGCACAAGGAAGTGCACGTTAAAAATCAAGGAGGAATTTATTATGATAATTAATCACAATATGAACGCAATGAATGCTCACAGAATGATGACAGCAAATACAACAGCAGCAGGAAAATCAATGGAGAAGCTTTCTTCAGGTCTTAGAATAAACAGAGCAGGAGATGACGCAGCAGGACTTGCAATCTCCGAAAAGATGAGAGGTCAAATAAGAGGATTAGATCAAGCATCTAGAAACTCTCAAGATGGTATTTCTTTAATTCAAACTGCTGAAGGAGCTTTAAATGAAACTCATTCTATTCTACAAAGAATGAGAGAACTAGGAGTTCAAGCATCAAGTAGTACTAATACTGACATAGATCGTGGAGAAATACAAAAGGAAATGGATCAGCTTATAGATGAAGTTGATCGTATAGCAACTACTACAGAGTTTAATACTAAAAAGTTATTAGATGGATCCTTAAAAGGAGTTACTGAAAAATTAGGAAGTGTATCATTTGATAATCAAGGAGATAAAACTTTATTTACAGCTGTTATTGCAACTACAGCTGCTGTAGCAGGAACTCCAGGTACAGAAGCAGATGAAACAATTACAGTAAAAATTACTGATTATGATGCGGGTGCTGGCACTTATTCATTAGACTGGACTACTCAAGATGGACAAACTGCTACAATCGCAGGTATTGCAGCTGCAGGTGGAGCACAAAATATAGTAACTACTGATGGAGATTACTCTCTAACATTAGGAGCATTAACTGCCGATTCTATTGGAAAAGAAGCTACATTTACATCTCGTGCATCTGTAGAAGAATATGCTGACAATACATTAGCTTTGCATATTGGAGCTAATTCAGCTCAAACAATGGGGGTAGATATTGGAGATATGAGTGCAGCTGCACTTCATATAAATAGTATTGATGTATCAACAGCAGAGTCTGCTGAATCATCAATTTCTGCAATTAATAAAGCAATTGAAGATGTATCTGCACAGAGATCAAAGCTTGGAGCGTTCCAAAATCGTCTAGAGCATACTATCAATAACTTAGGAACAGCATCTGAAAACTTAACAGCTGCAGAATCAAGAGTTAGAGACGTAGATATGGCTAAAGAAATGATGACACAAAGCAAGAATAATATACTTGCTCAAGCTGCTCAAGCTATGCTTGCACAAGCAAATCAACAGCCACAAGGAGTGCTACAATTACTAAGATAGTTTATATTAAAGTAAAAGAGACCTTAATACATTTAAGGTCTCTTTTCTTGAAAGAATTTTTAGTTTTATATTCAGCAATCTTTGGGAGGGCGGAGAGCTAAATGAAAAGGAGATTTAAAGTATCAGTTTCCTCACTAATTGTATTTTTGTTACTGCAGCTGTTTGCACTTGCAGATTCAAATACTGTATATGCAAGTAGTGGTACAAGTTCAAATGATTATCTGGAGTTTGTTGTGGCTGATGACGGAAGATTTACAATTGGTACAACAGGTGGTGATTTGGGAAATTTAAATGATAACTACAAAACAATGCTTTATGGACATCCATCACCAGGTACGTCTTTTACTACAATCAAAGTTGATGGAAATGATCATGTATACTTGGCTGATAGCGGTACAGCAAATACTGACTTAGCAACCCTAAGTCATACTTCCACATATACAATTGGTAATGTGATAGTAAAACAAAAAATTTCTATAGTGAAAAACTCCAGCACACAAAAAGAAGATACTGTTGAGGTTAAATATATAGTAATCAATAATGACAGTATTCAACATGAAGTTGGTACTAGAATTATGATGGATACCATGCTTGGAAATAATGACGCAGCACCTTTTAGAATTCCAGGTATCGGCGCTGTTACAACTGAAAAAGAACTTACAGGTTCAGATATTCCCGAGTACTGGCAAGCTTTTGATGATTTGTTAAATCCTACAGTAATTGCACAAGGGACTTTATTAAAAGGTGAGAATAAGCCGGATAAAGTACAATTTACCAACTGGTCACGTATATATAATACTACTTGGAATTACACTGTAAATCCTACCTATAGTAATGGGGATAGCGCAGTAAGTATATACTGGAGCCCTACATCCTTAGCTGCTGGAGAGACAAGAGAATATACTACTTATTATGGCATTAGTGAATTTCAACAGGATTTAAGACCACCATTGGCGTTATCTGTTACTGGTGCAAATAACTTAGAAGTAGTTAACGGTACATACAATCCTAATCCATTTGCAGTTACTGCTTATATAACTAATATTGGCAGTTCCTCAGGAACGGATATTAAAGCAACTATTAATCTTCCTGCTGGTTTAAATTTAGCAAGTGGAGAATCTGCAACAGTAGCTTTAGGAACACTGGAACCTAATCAGGACTCTCAGGTTTCTTGGAATGTTCAAGTGGATCCAGCGGAAGTGGATAGGCACCTAACATATTCAATTGTTTTAGAATCTAGTAATTCAGACACAAAAACTATTAATAGAGAAATATATATACCTTCTATTACTTCTGGAATTGATAGTTTATCTATAAATCCAAGTACCGTTACACTATCTCCAGGGCAAACTCGGCAACTTACGGTCACAGGTACCAAGTCTTCTGGAAGTACTATAGATTTAACTCAGAGTACAACAGGTACAACCTATAATAGTAGTAATACAAGTCTTGTGACTGTAGATGAAAATGGTTTAATAAATGTTCCAGGAGGGGCTGTAAGTAGAACTGCTTATGTAAGAGCTTACAATAATGGAAAAGTTGCAGCTGCTACAGTAACAATAAGTCCAACTATTATAGATGCACCAGGCTTAGTAATGACACCAGGAACAGTTACACTAGTGCCTGGGGATACGTGTCAGATTAATACCACAACAACGTTATCAGATGGAAGTATTAAGGATGTAACGACAGAAACAAGCTATAGTAGTAGTAATATCAATCTAGCAACAGTGGATGCAAATGGTCTAGTAACAATACCAAGTACTGCAACTAGTGGAACAGTATATATCCGAGGAACTTATAATGGCAGGGGAGCAGCAACAACTGTAACAATTAGTAGTAATAATAAAACAGTAAATAGTTTGACAATGACACCAAGCACAGTTGCGTTAGTGCCAGGGGATACCTGTCAGATTAATACTATAGCAAATTTCACGGATGGAACCACTGGAGATGTAACCACAGGAACAAGTTATAGTAGTAGTAATACTAATCTAGCAACAGTGGATGCAAATGGTCTAGTTACAATATCAAGTACTGCAACTAGTGGAAC
>NZ_JABAIW010000075.1:0-17468 GCF_014231265.1 Clostridium sp. DJ247
GCGGAATAGCTCAGCTGGCTAGAGCATTCGGTTCATACCCGAAGTGTCGTAGGTTCAAGTCCTATTTCCGCTACCAAGTAAAACCTGTGTTATTACACGGGTTTTTGTTGTTTTAAAAGTAATATAAGTTTACAAATGATATGACTGTTAAAAAGATATATATACTATATTGTTGAAATATAATAAAATACATATGCATACGACACAGAATATAATGTAAAAAGTTTTTTTAAAATATAATTGTCTAAATAAAATGATAAAAAAAAAACATAGAGATATATGTCCTAAAAAAAATAGTAATCTAATTCACCTTATGACATTTATTTCCAAATTGCTTTGCTATAATGAAGGAAGTAATTTATGTAAGGCGGGTGGTATATAATGCAATATGGAGGAGAACTTTTTCCGTATCAAAGAATTAGAAAAATAAAAAATGAGGAAAACAAACCGAAAGTTGATGAAGCATTAAGAATCGTAAGGATGCTAACATATTTTATAGTAGCTTTCTTAATCAGCAGAGTAATTATGGTAAATCTTATGGCTCCTTTTGGGATAGCTTATCTAATTGCAATTATAGCATGCGAAAAAGGGAAAATACCATTATTAGCTGGAGGTGGAACCTTGTTAGGTTATATTTCTCTATATGGTAATGTAAAAAATTTACCAGCATATTTAATAATAACTTCTACACTTGTAGGTATCAATTACATAATAAAAGGAATGGATGAAAAAAAGGAGTTATTTTTGATATTTGCTGCGGTTTTTATTGAGTCATTAATTTACCAACTATTAATTATAAAATTAAGTCCAGGAGTAGCTTTTTTGACTTCATTTTTTGAAACTACATGTATCTTCCCATTATATTTTATTATTAATTATTCTATAATATGCTTTAAAGAATTAAAAACAACACATTTATATTCTAGTGAGGAAATAATAAGTATGGCGGTGACGGTGTCATTAGCAATAGCAGGGACTTGGGGAATTAATATATATGGAGTATCTATAAGAAATATTGTAGCTTTGACCTTTATTTTTTTTATTGGCTACATAAAAGGGAGCCCATCAGGTTCTGCATCAGGTGTAGCAATGGGAACTATAATAGGTGTAACTTCAAATGATATGATTACCTATGTTGGAGTATATGGTATGTGTGGTCTTATATCAGGTTTATTTAGAGAAACTGGTAAATGGATGAGCGGAATAGCTTACTTGGTTGCTTTCGCTGTATTAAAGATGTATTCAGATATAGGTATACAATTTAAGATTATGGAGGTTCTTATTAGTAGCTTAATATTTTTCTGTATTCCTCAGAAAATTTATAAAAAATTAGAATTAGAGTTAGATTGGCATAAGAAAAAAGAGTACTTTAAGGAAAATTACGTAAATAAGGTTAAGGATATGTTGGTAGGTCGACTTGATAGCTTTTCAGATGTTCTTATAAATATGTCAAAGGTATTAGAAAAACTAGTTGATAACGATAAATTAGAAATAAAAAATAAGAGTAGTGCCCTTATAGAAAACTTAGCTGATAGGGTATGCTCTACGTGCAATATGAAGTCTATGTGTTGGAAGAGAGAAACTTATTATACTTATAATGCGTTCGGTGAGTTAATACAGAGTTATCAAGAAAATAAAAAAGAAATGCCTTGCGAACTGGAAAGAAAATGCACAAGAAGATCCTTGTTAATAAAAAATACTGAAGAGATTGTTAATAATTATATAATAAATGAAATGTGGAGAAGTAGACTTAGTGAATGTAGAGAACTTTTGTCTGGACAAATAAAGATTATGGCTAATTCTGTATCCGAAATAGTAGATGAATTTAATACAGACATAAAGTTTAATACTGATGTAGAAAATGATATAAGAAGAATATTAAATAAGAACAGCATAAAATATAATAATATATTTTGTTTCAATAATAAAAATGATAGGTTAGTTGTAAAGTTGTCCATGGAAGCTTGTGGAGGAAGACAACTATGTATAAAAGAAATACTTCCATTAATAAATAAGGTTACTAATAAGTGTATGTGTGTAAGTGATGAGGGGTGTAATATAGATTCGTTAATGAAAAATTGCAATATAACTTTGGAGGAAACTCCTAAGTTTCATATTGCTTCATATGTTAACAGACAATGCAAAGAAGGAGAAAGTTATGCTGGAGATAGCTACAGCTTTGGTAAGCTGCCAGATGGTAGTTATATGACTATATTAAGTGATGGTATGGGGTCAGGACCTCAAGCAAATAAAGAGAGCAGTGCGGCAGTAGAACTCATAGAAAAGTTTACAAAGGCTGGATTTAGTAAGCTTACAGCTATCAACACTATAAATTCTATTATGACAATTAAGTTTTCTGAAAATGAAAAGTTTTCTACATTGGATTTGAGTAGTGCAGATTTATATGAAGGAGAAATGGATTTTATGAAGGTTGGAGCTGTAGCCAGTTTTATTAAAAGAGGAGATGATGTTGAAGTTATAAATTCTAAGACTTTACCAATAGGTGTGTTAGACAAGCCGGATGTAGATGTGACTAGAAAGAAAATAAAAAATGGAGACATTATCATAATGCTTAGTGATGGAGTAATAGATTATGAAAATAAATCTGCTGGAAAAATAGACTGGATAGTAGATTTTCTAAAAGGAACAAAGGTCACAGATCCTAGGGAGTTATGTAATGAAATAATAGAAAAGGCTAAAGAGTTAAGTGGAGGGAAAACTAGAGATGATATGACTGCTATTGTCCAAAAAATTTATAGTTTATATTGATAATAGAACATATAGAAGCTAAATACGCTTAAGAAGGCGTGTTTAGTTTTTATGTATTTCGTTGTTATATGAGTTAACAACCAATGCTTTTTAATATATTAATAATTATTTATGATATAATAAATATAGTAATTGTTTTACTATAATTTAGTTCTTAGGAAGTGTTAAGTTTGATAGAAAATGTATTAAGTACTATAAAAAAACATAAAATGTTTGATGAGGGAGACAAAATATTAGTAGCAGTATCAGGAGGTCCAGATTCCGTAGCTCTTCTAAACATATTATATAGAGTAAAGGATGATTTAAACATAACTATATATGCGGCTCATGTAAATCACGGCTTAAGAGGAAAAGAATCTGATGAAGATGAGGAATACGTAAGAAACTTTTGTAGTGAATTAAACATAGAATTTATGAGCAAAAGAGTTGATATAGATAAAATCTCCAAAGTAAAGAATATTTCCTGTGAAAGTGCTGGAAGGGAAGCTAGATATGAATTTTTTGAAGAACTTAAAAGAAAACTAGGATTGCAAAAAATAGCTATAGCACATAATTTGAATGATCAAGCTGAAACTGTACTAATGAGAATTATGAGAGGTACTGGTGTAGAAGGCCTTGTTGGAATAAAACCTGTTAGGGATAAGATATTTGTAAGGCCTTTAATAAATAGCACTAGAGATGAAATTGAAGCATATTGCAGAGAGAATAATCTATATCCAAGAATTGATAAAACAAACTTAGAACCAATATATTCGAGGAATAAAATTAGACTACAACTTATACCCTACATAAAAGAAAATTTTAATAAAGATATTGTACAGGGATTAAATAGGTTAGCTGATTCTGCAAGAGTAGATAACGAATATTTAGATATGATATCAAAAGAAAAATATAAAAAATATTGTGACATTAGCACTGAAAAGATTATAATATCTAAAGAGGCATTTTTGGAGAATGAGGCAATAATTACAAGGATGTTAAGATTGGCTTTATATAATTTTTTAGGCTACTTATATAATTTTGAAAAAGTTCATATTTATGATATAATTCGTATTCAGAGTCATGCAACTGGAAAAAAAATAAATCTTCCTAATAATATATGTGTAATAAATAACTATGGTCATATATACATACTAAAAAATAAAAAAGAAAATATAAAATCCTCACAAAGGGAATATAAATTACATATAGGGAGAAACCAGTTAGATGATATAAAACTGAAAGTTAACATAAAGTTAGTAAATAAACAAGAAATTGCAAATATTAATAAACAAGACCTAGTAAAGTATTTTGATTATGATAAAATAAAAGAAAATATCATACTCAGGTACAGAAAAGATGGTGATAGATTTATGCCGTCTGGTATGAAGGGTCACAAAAAATTAAAAGATTTTTTTATAGATTTAAAAATTCCAAAGGAACGTAGAGAAAACATTCCTCTTATATGCTTTGGTAATGAAATCGGATGGATTATTGGTTATAGAGTAAGTGAGATTTTCAAGATTGATAAATATACACAAAATATTTTGCAAATAAGTGTTGAAAGTGAGGAACTATAAATAATGAGCAGCATGAGAGAGGATATAAAGGAAATATTATTTAGTGAAGATGAGTTAAGAAAAAAGATAAAAGAAATGGGTATACTTATAAGCAGAGATTATTCTGATAAGGATTTAATACTAGTAGGTATACTAAAAGGGTCTGTTCCATTCATGGCAGATTTAATAAAAGAAATAACAATACCTTGTACAATGGATTTTATGGCAGTTTCAAGCTATGGTAGTTCCACAAAAACCTCTGGAATAGTGAGAATTCTTAAGGATTTGGATTTCCAAATAGAAGGAAAAGATGTATTAATAGTAGAGGATATAATAGATTCTGGGGTAACCTTAACCTACCTAATTGAATACTTAAAAGGAAGAAAACCAAAAAGTATAGAAGTTGCCTGCTTACTTAATAAACCAGAAAGGAGAGTTACAGAAATTAATGCTAAGTACATAGGATTTGTTGTACCTGATTATTTCTTAGTTGGATATGGATTGGATTACGACGAAAAGTATAGAAATCTTCCTTATATTGGGATACTAAAAGAGGAAGTTTATGAATAAATAGTATTAAATTTGTTGTAAAGAAATTTTCATTATGATACAATTTTACAGTATAAAACTAGAAAGAGAGGGGGGCCTAAAGTGAAAAAATTTTCAAGTGCAACGGCCTGGGTTATAGTATTTATATTAGTTATTCTTGCAGCTCTTATGCTTGTAAGAACTAATGAGACTTCAACAGCCATTAATTTTAATCAATTTCAAAAGTATTGGTTAGATAACAATATAAAGAGTTTCCAAGTTAAAGAGGATAGAATGACAGTAGTAGGTTCTTTAAAGAATGGTACTCAATACGAGACTGTGGTTCCATCTGAAAGATTATTTCAGTTTATAGGGGAACATCCTAAGAACGGAGATGTTCAAGAGGTGTATGTTAAACCTGCTACAGTACCTATGTGGGTGCAATATCTACCAACAGTACTTTTAATACTTATGCTTGTAGCGTTTTGGTTCATGTTTATGCAACAATCTCAAGGTGGAGGTGGAAACCGAAATGTAATGAATTTTGGTAAAAGTAGGGCTAAGATGGCTACGCCTGATAAAAAGAAGATAACCTTTGATGATGTTGCAGGAGCAGATGAAGAAAAAGCAGAATTAGAAGAAATAGTAGATTTTTTAAAACAGCCTAAAAGATATATTGAAATGGGTGCAAGAATACCAAAGGGAGTTTTACTTGTGGGTCCACCAGGAACTGGTAAAACGCTTCTTGCAAAAGCTATAGCGGGAGAAGCAGGAGTACCGTTTTTCAGTATATCAGGTTCAGACTTTGTAGAAATGTTTGTTGGTGTAGGTGCTTCAAGAGTAAGAGATTTATTTGATCAAGCAAAAAAGAATTCACCATGTATCATATTTATAGATGAAATAGATGCAGTTGGAAGGCAAAGAGGAGCTGGACTGGGCGGTGGACATGATGAAAGAGAACAAACGCTAAACCAATTACTAGTGGAAATGGATGGATTCGGGGTAAATGAAGGTATAATAATGATAGCTGCTACAAATAGACCTGATATATTAGATCCTGCACTTCTTAGACCAGGAAGATTTGATAGACAGATAGTTGTTGGCGCTCCGGATGTTAAGGGGAGAGAAGCAATACTAAAAGTGCACTCTAAGAATAAGCAGTTATCAGATGAAATTAAGTTAGATATTCTTGCAAAAAGAACCCCAGGCTTTACTGGAGCAGATTTAGAAAATTTAATGAATGAATCTGCACTTTTAGCAGTTAGAAATGATAAAAAATCAATAGGTATGGAAGAACTTGAAGAGGCAGTTACTAGGGTAATAGCAGGACCTGAAAAGAAAAGTAGAGTTATTGACGAAGATGATAGACGTCTTACTGCTTATCATGAGGCAGGGCATGCTGTAGTTATGAAACTTTTACCAACTGCAGATCCTGTTCATCAAATAAGTATAATTCCTAGAGGAATGGCAGGCGGATATACTATGCATCTTCCTGAAAAGGATACAGCTTATATGTCTAAGACAAAACTAGAAGATGAGATTGTAGGACTTCTTGGAGGAAGAGTAGCAGAAAAGCTTATAATAGGTGACATAAGTACAGGTGCAAAAAATGATATAGATAGATCTACAACTATAGCTAGAAAGATGGTTATGGACTATGGTATGAGTGATTTAGGGCCGATAGCTTTTGGATCAGGTCATGATGAAGTATTCCTTGGAAGAGATTTGGGAAAAGGAAGAAACTTTAGCGAAGAGGTTGCTTTTGAGATAGATAAAGAAATAAGGAAGTTTATAGATGAAGGATATAATAAAGCAGAAAAACTTCTAACTGAAAATATATCAAAACTTCATGCTGTTGCTAAAGCCCTTCTTGAAAAAGAGAAACTTGAAGCTAAGGAATTTGAGGAAATATTTAATCAAGCATAAATAAAAAGAGGCTAATGCCTCTTTTTATTTGGCGTATATAAAAAATTTTCTAATAATGATATAATATGGATAGACATTAATAATTTAGTGAAAATTTTAAATGAGGGGGGATGATTATATGGATTTTAATATAAAAGAAGGAATGACAGCTGTAATTGAGACTAGAGTGACTGAAAATGATACAGCAAGTAAATTAGGTTCAGGCAATCTCCAAGTTTTTGCGACACCTGCTATGATAGCACTTATGGAGAATGCATCAAAAAGCTGTGTGGATTTACATCTTCCTTATGGTTATACTACAGTAGGAATAGAAGTAAATATTAGACATATTAAAGCATCACCGATAGGAATAAAAATAAGATGTGAAGCATTTCTGACCAAAATCGAAGGAAAAAAGCTTTCCTTCATAGTTGAAGCCTCGGATGAAAATGGGAGAATTGGAGAAGGAACACATGTTAGATACATTGTAAATGGTGATGAGTTTATGAAAAGGATTTTAGTATAATTATAAGAATATGGAACTTTTCTTGACAAATAAAATTTAGCTGTTACAATTAAATTATTAAATTAACAATAAAATGGATATACTATGGGGCAGCTTTAGAGCTGCTCTTTAATTATGTATAACGTTACTAGAATTCATGGTTCACTAGAAAGGCGGTGTAGATAGTGATCTTAGTATTAGATGTAGGAAATACTAATATTGTCTTAGGGGTTTATGAAAATGAGGAACTTATTGCAAATTGGAGGTTGTCCACTGACTTAAAGAGAACAGCTGATGAATATGGAATACAAGTAACACAGTTGTTTTTACAAGATAAATTGGATACCTCAGATGTAGAAGGTGTTATAATTTCTTCGGTTGTTCCTAGCATAATGTATTCGCTTGAACGTATGATAGTAAAATATTTTGAAGTTGTACCTATAGTGGTTGGTCCGGGTGTGAAAACAGGCATAAATATTAGATATGATAATCCAAAGGAAGTTGGGGCAGATAGAATAGTTAACGCTGTTGCAGCCCACGAAATTTATAAGAAGCCTATCATTATAATTGATTTTGGGACGGCTACAACCTTTTGTGCAGTAACAGGAAAAGGAGATTATTTAGGTGGAACTATTTGCCCAGGAGTTAAGATAGCTTCTGAAGCATTATTTGAAAGGGCTGCTAAATTGCCTAGAGTAGAACTTATAAGACCAGCTACTGTCATTTGCAAAAATACCGTTTCAAGTATGCAGGCAGGTATAGTTTATGGCTATATAGGACAGGTAGATTATATAGTAAATAAGATGAAGAGAGAAATGATTCAATTATATGAAGAGGAACCTTTTGTTGTAGCTACAGGAGGATTAGCAAAGTTAATTAGTGAAGAGTCAAAGGCTATTGATAAAATAGATGCTATGCTAACCTTAAAAGGTTTAAGAATAATATATGAAAAGAATAAAGAGCAGGTGCTATAATGAAAATAAGAAATTTGGAGTTTGAAAACAATGTGTTTTTGGCTCCTATGGCAGGAGTTACAGATATAGCCTTTAGAGGTTTGTGTAAAAACATGGAATGCGGTCTTGTTTATACAGAAATGGTGAGTTCAAAAGCATTATATTACGGAAGCGAAAATACAAAAAATATGCTTGAAATATCAGAAGAAGAATCTCCGGTTGCAGTACAAATATTTGGGAGTGATCCACTTGTCATGGCTAAATCTTGTGATTTTTTTAACGATAACGGAGATATATGCATAATAGATATAAATATGGGATGTCCAGCTCCTAAGATAGTTAAAAATGGAGATGGATCTGCTTTGATGAAAAACTCAAAATTAGCTGCTCAGATAGTTAAAGAGGTAAAAAAGGCTTCTTCAAAACCTGTTACAGTTAAAATTAGAAAAGGGTTTGATGCTAATAATATTAATGCGGTAGAGTTTGCTAAAGAACTAGAACAGGCTGGAGCAGATGCTGTAACTGTTCACGGAAGGACTCGTGAACAAATGTATGAAGGTAAGGCTGACTGGGAAATAATAAGGCATGTCAAGGAAGCCTTAAGTATTCCAGTTATAGGTAATGGTGATGTAGTTACTTGCGATGATGCTATAGCACTTCTGGAAACAACAAATTGTGACGGAGTCATGATAGGAAGAGGCGCTATGGGAAACCCCTGGTTGTTTAGTCAGATACAGGGAAAAATAAAAGGACAGGAAATCTCATATCCAACTGCAGAAGAGAAAATAGATATGTGTATAGTCCACTATATGAGGGCGTTATCTCATTATGGGGAAGATATTGCTGTAAGAGAAATGCGAAAACATATAGGTTGGTATATAAAAGGAATAGAAAATAATAAAGAAATAAAAGATAAGGTCAATTATGAAAAGGAAAGCTATAAAGTTTTAAATATTTTAAAAGACTACAAGAAAAGTATTCGGCTATCTATGCATTAAAAATATGTAATTTTTAATGTATAGATAGAATAATATATTAATGTAAACAATTTCTGGAAGGTGTTTTATGAAACCAATTGTTTATATTAAAAGCGATATAAGTAAATTTTATGAAGATGGTACTTGGATTGGTAGGATAAAAGATAGGTTTAGAATGTCTTTTTTAGGTGAAAAATTTATAAAAGAATTAAACTTAAATATATCATCCATAAAATTTCCTTCTAATTTTAATAAAGATGCATATCATTCTAATATAAAAATTGCAAAAAAAGTCTACAAGCATAAATATGTGAATTTAGCCCCTAAAACATATAGAAAGTTAGATTATAATTTTTTTAACAGTTTCCAAAAAGAACTTATGGCATATAGTGTTGTAAGAAGTTTAAAACTCATTTTAAGAATACAACACAAAAGTATAAAAGATAGCTGTATAGTTATACATGATGCTGCAGATGATATTAATTTTAATGTAATATGTTACATGGCTAGAGAAGCCAAGTATATAGTTCTTTTATCCGAAAATATAATAAAAGCTAATAGTATTAGCCAGTATATAATTGCTAACTACGGAGTATCACCTATTATTACTGCTGATACTAAATATTCATTTAAAAGTGCAGATTTTATTGTAACTTCCCGGGAAATTAATTTTAATAGTGATGCATGTATATGGTATTTAAGCAATAAGCATATACCATCACAGGGAAATAATATTGTTGTAAATGATATAACATATTGTGTTCCTTGGGATGTAGGAAACTTTGATATGTCTCCAGAACTTTTAGGCGCTATATTATGTCAAATGGAAGAAAGTGATATTGAACAATCACTAAAATATAACGGAATATTTTTGGATAAAATAAAGTTTAATAGTGATGTATTGACTTTAGGTGAATAGTGTATGCTAACTTTAAAATAAACTTCAAAATGTTGACATAGGAATAAGGCTGTTTTATAATAACTTAAATGATTATCAGAAAACACTAGGTGATGTAGAGGGGATTAAAACTACAGTAGTGGAAGTTTTTATAAATTATTAAAAGGGGAGAATAAAATGAGTGAATCAAAAAAATATATAATGACTTATGAGGGCGTAAAAAAATTAGAGGATGAATTAGAATACTTAAAAACTATAAAGAGAAAAGATATAACAGAAAAAATAAAAGTTGCTCTTTCTTTTGGAGATTTGAGTGAAAACTCAGAGTATGATGAAGCTAAAAATGAACAAGCATTTGTAGAAGGTAGAATAGTTCAACTTGAAAATATGCTGAAAAATGCTACTATAGTAGATGAAAGTGAAATTCCATCAGACGTAGTTAGTGTAGGATCTATTGTAAAAGTAAAAGATTATGATTTTGATGAAGAAGTGGAGTATACAATAGTTGGATCTGCAGAAGCTGACCCAATAAATAATAGGATATCAAATGAGTCGCCTGTTGGACAGGGACTTATGGGTAAGAAAATTGGAGATATAGTTGAAATCCAGGTACCTGATGGAATAAGCAAGTATGAAGTACTAGGCATAAGAAAATAATGGAGGTATACTAATGTCAAATGATGAAAAAAATATAAACCAACTAGAAGAAGATTTTAATGAGCTTATAAGAGAAAGACGTCAAAAGTTTTTTAATTTACAGAAAGAAGAGAAAGATCCTTTTGATGTATATAAAGTAGAGAGAACACATACATCAGAACAAATTAAAAATAACTATGATTCTCTTGAGGATACCGAAGCAACTGTTGCAGGAAGACTGATGTCTAAAAGAGTTCATGGAAAAGCTGGATTCTCAGATCTACATGATAGATACGGAAAAATTCAGCTATACATAAAGATTAATGATGTTGGAGAAGAAAAACTTAAGGAATTTAAGTCCTTTGATATAGGTGATTTGTTATCTGTAACTGGTAAGGTCTTTAAGACTAAAACTGGAGAGGTATCACTTCATATCACAGATTTTCAACTTATAGCTAAGTCATTAAAACCACTTCCAGAAAAGTGGCATGGATTAAAAGATCCAGACTTAAGATATAGACAGAGATATGTAGATCTAATAATGAATCAGGATGTTAGAGATACATTTATGAAGAGAACTGCAATAATAAAGGCTATAAGAGAATTTTTAGATCAAAAAGATTATTTAGAAGTAGAAACCCCTATATTATCACCTATAGCAGGTGGTGCTGCAGCAAGACCTTTTGTTACACACCATAATGCTCTAGACATAGATATGTATCTTAGAATAGCAACAGAACTATATCTAAAGAGACTTATAGTTGGTGGATTTGAAAGAGTATACGAAATAGGTAAGAATTTCAGAAATGAAGGTATAGATATAAGACATAATCCTGAGTTCACTATGATAGAACTGTATGAGGCTTTTGCTGATTACAATGATATGATGGAAATTACAGAGAATATGGTAGCTTATGTATGTGAAAAAGTTCTTGGAACTACTAAGGTAGTATATCAAGGCACTGAAATAGACTTTGCACCACCATGGAGAAGAGTTACAATGGTGGATGCTGTAAAGGAATATGCAGGTGTAGATTTTAATGAAATAAAGACTGATGAACAAGCTAGAGAAATTGCTACAGAAAAGCATCTTCAGTTTAAGAAAGCATTAAAGGACTGCTCAAAGGGAGATATTTTAAATGCTCTATTTGAAGAATTTGCTGAGGATAAGTTAATTCAACCTACATTTGTATGTGATTATCCTGTAGAAATATCCCCTCTTACAAAGAAGAAAAGAGGAAATACTGAATTTACTGAAAGATTTGAGGGATTTGTATATGGAAGAGAATTGTGTAACGCTTATTCAGAATTAAATGACCCTATAGTCCAAAAAGATAGATTTATACAGCAGCTTAAAGAAAGAGAACTTGGTGATGATGAAGCATACATGATGGATGATGATTTCATTAATTCATTAGAAATTGGTATGCCGCCAACAGGTGGAATGGGTATGGGAATTGATAGATTAATAATGTTCTTAACTGATTCGTTTTCAATAAGAGATGTTCTATTATTTCCAACAATGAAGCCAAGTCAGCAATAAGTGCAATGAGGTTAACCGATGGTTGTATAACTATCAGTTAACTATTTTACCCAATAGTTAACTGCCACTACTATACTGGATTCGTTTAACTGAGAATTAGATTGAATTATTAGTGGCAGTTGGTTATAGGATAAAAATATTTTAAAAAAGTATTGCATTTTTAGAAATACATGATATAATAACATATGTAAGTTAAGTTGTTCCGTGGTAGCTCAATGGTGGAGCATTCGGCTGTTAACCGAAGGGCTGGAGGTTCGAATCCTCTCCACGGAGCCATTTTTATTTTTTGATAAATTAAATTTAATTATATGTGCATTTTTCAGGTCAACATAGCAGAAAATTATATAATTTACGAAAAAGCTTTAGTTAATATTGACACTTTTATATGATTATATCATAATATAGTTTATATATAATTTAATAGTCACTATGATAAAGAAAAGTAGTAATAAATATCTTTAAAGAGAGATTGTGGTTGGTGAAAGCAATTATGATTTTATTATGAAGGGAACTTTTGAGTGAAAAAATAGAAAGCAGGGCTAATGCCAAGAAGGGTGGAACCGCGGAAACAAATTTTCGTCCCTTTATGGTATGGCTTTTTTTTATATAATTGTTTAATAATAAACTTATTTTGTTAAGGAAGATTAAGGAGGAAAGATTATGCCAGTTGAAAAAACTATGGATAAGGTTGTAGCATTAGCTAAGAATAGGGGTTTTGTATATCCGGGTTCAGAAATATATGGTGGACTCGCAAACTCATGGGATTATGGTCCATTGGGAGTTGAGCTGAAAAATAATGTAAAAAAGGCATGGTGGAAAAAGTTTGTTCATGAAAGTGAATATAACGTAGGAATTGATTGTGCTATTCTTATGAATAAAGAGGTTTGGGTTGCATCGGGTCATATTGGAAACTTTTCAGATCCACTGATGGATTGTAAAGATTGTAAGGCTAGATTTAGAGCAGATAAATTAGTAGAAGAGCACATGACATCTCAGGGAATTGAAAAAGCTAGTGCAGATGGATGGAGTAATGAAAAACTAAAACAATATATAGATGATAATCAAATAGTTTGTCCTAGCTGTGGAAAGAAGAACTTTACAGATATAAGAAAATTTAATTTGATGTTTAAGACTTTTCAAGGGGTTACAGAAGATTCTAAGGCAGAAATATATTTAAGACCAGAAACAGCTCAAGGAATATTTGTAAACTTTAAAAATGTACAAAGAACTTCAAGAAAGAAAGTGCCGTTTGGTATAGCACAAATAGGTAAATCTTTCAGAAATGAAATAACTCCAGGAAACTTTACTTTTAGAACAAGAGAGTTTGAGCAAATGGAGCTTGAATTCTTCTGTAAACCAGGTACTGATTTAGAGTGGCATAGCTATTGGAGAGAATATTGCTGGAACTTCTTATTAAAACTTGGAATTAGTGATAAGAATATAAGATTTAGAGATCATGATAAGGAAGAACTATCACATTATAGTAACGCAACTTCAGATATTGAGTATCTATTCCCATTTGGATGGGGTGAATTATGGGGTATAGCAGATAGAACAGATTATGACTTGAAACAACATCAAGAACATTCTGGAAAAGATTTATCATATCTTGATCCTAATACTAATGAAAGATATGTACCATATTGTATAGAACCTTCGGTAGGAGCTGATAGGTTAGTCTTATCATTTTTAGTAGATGCTTATGATGAAGAAGAACTTGAAGGTGGAGATGTAAGAACTGTTATGCATTTTCATCCTGCTATTGCGCCTTTTAAAGCTGCAGTTCTTCCGCTATCCAAGAAACTATCAGAAAAAGCTGAAGAGATATATAGTAATCTTAGAAAAGATTTCAATGTTGATTACGACGAGGCTGGAAGTATAGGAAAAAGATATAGGAGACAGGATGAAACAGGAACACCTTATTGTATTACTGTTGATTTTGATACTTTAGAAGATAACACTGTTACTGTTAGAGATAGGGATACTATGCAGCAATCTAGGATTAAAATTGATGAGTTGAAAGATTTTATAAAAGATAAAATGGAATTTTAGTATTTGAATAGGTATATGAGATATTAATAAAATGCAATATCTCATATACCTATTTTATATTTTTATTAGGTGCAACTATTTAAAAATAAAAAATGCCGAATGTAATGCATCCGGCAAAATAGGGTTTAATCATGGGGATATGTTATATGTTTAATTAAAACTTGGGGAATTATATTAATGTTTCCTTACGGCACAACACTAGTATAACATATAAAAACTATAATTTTCAATAGGTTGACACAAAGTCTTTAAATTAAATATTTTCACACAATTTCCATAACATTCATCCAAAACAGTAGAAAATACTACAGGTTTACCACTTCATGTCAAGTATTACTTGTAAAAAACATGTATCCTTTGTCGAATTTTACTATAGGTGTAATTATGGATATAATTAAAAAACAATTCAAACTCTAGAAGAAAGTGATATAATTGAAAGGTAAGATTAAGCTGACACATATGTTAGTTATGGAGGTTTTTCAATGAAAGAGAATTTTAAAGTTTTTAAAGATTTTATAAATGGCAAAAAAACTGCTGTTGTAGGTATTGGTATAAGTAATAAACCATTAATTAGTTTTTTATTAGATTTAGGTGCACAAGTAAGTGCTTTTGATAAGAAAAGTGAAGCTGATTTAGGGGAAACGGCACAAGAACTTAAAGAAAGAGGAGTAGAACTTATATTAGGAGATGACTATCTAGATAGATTAAAGGGGTTTGAGGTTATATTTAAAACACCTTCTATGAGAATAGACAGTCCTGCATTGGTTAGGGCAAAAGACGCGGGAGCCTATATAACGTCTGAGATGGAGGAATTTGTTAGATATTGTCCAGCAAAAATTTATGGTATAACTGGTAGTGACGGTAAAACTACTACTACTATGTTAGTATATAATATGCTAAAGGAAGCGGGATACAAAACTTGGGTTGGTGGAAATATAGGAACACCTTTATTTACGCTTATTGAAAAAATTAGTGAGTGTGATAAGATTGTTCTTGAGTTATCGAGTTTTCAACTTATGACTATGAATGTATCTCCAGAGGTAGCTGTTATAACCAATTTATCTCCAAATCATTTAGATATGCACAAGGATATGGAGGAGTATGTTAATTCTAAAAAAAATATATACTATTTTCAAAATAGTAATGATGTAACCATTCTAAATAAGGATAATGCTATAACTGACACTATGGATAAAGAAGTAAAAGGAAATATCCTTAAATTTAGCATAAAGGAAAAACTTAAAGACGGTGCTTATTTTCAAGATGATAAGTTATATATACATGGCACAGAGATATGCTCATTAAAGGAAATTCAATTAAAAGGTATGCACAATGTGGAGAATTTACTTGCTGCATTTTGTGCAGTAAGTGAAGATGTTGACACAAAATGCATGAGAAAAGTTGCAATAACTTTTACTGGAGTTGAGCATAGATGCGAGTTTGTCAGGGAAATAGATGGTGTTAAATATTATAATGATTCCATAGCATCCAGTCCGACAAGAACCCTAGCAGGTCTCAAGGCTTTCGAAAAGCCAGTTATATTAATAGCAGGTGGTTATGATAAAAAAATTCCTTTTGAGCCGTTAGCTGAGGAGGGATATTCTAAAATTAAAACTCTAATTTTAATAGGTTCTACAAAATATAAGATAAAAGAAGCTTTTGATAAGTTAACTGATAAAATAGATGTTCATTTACCTGTAATCTTGGAAGAAACCCTTGAATCCGCTGTCTGTAAGGCAAGGGAAATAGCCAAAGATGGAGATATAGTAACATTATCACCAGCATGTGCAAGCTTCGATATGTTTCCTAATTTTGAAGCTAGAGGTGATAAATTTAAAGATATAGTTAAAAGTTTATAGCCTCTAATCAAAAATAATGTATTACATCTTGATGACAATATGCTAATAATATAGATAACCATGCCCGAAATTTAACTTATACGACCATATATATTACCATGTTTCGTCACGTTAAATATTTTTAATTAGTCTAAAGCTAAAATTTAAGCAGAGAGCGAAAATCTGTGATTTTGTGCGAATCGGTTAAGCAGACATACAAAATCTGTGATTTTGATATGGTCGCTTACTCTGTGAGTACTCCTCTGACTGTAAGGAAGAGGAATTTCATAATAATATAAAAGAACTTTGATAAACTCGTACCTCAGTTCGGACCAACTTATCAATTACCATTGATAAGTCGCTGGTTAAAAGCCATTTAGGCTTTTAACCATATCAAAAGTTCTAAGATTTTTCTCAAATTTTTCGCTAAGACTAATAAAAAAATATTTAAATGTGACTTCAACATTGGTAATATATCCCGACGTATAAGTTAAATTTAAGCTGAGGGTATCTATATACTAAGTAAATTTAAGAAATAAGGTTTCCATAAGTTAATTAAAAATAGTAAGTTCATTAGTTTACACTATAACTGTTACTAATCTACTCACTTCATCAAGGGAGTGGACTAGTAACATTAGCTTATAAATTTGTTCAGCTAAAAATTAGGAGGGGTTAAATGTGTAAATAGCCCTTAACAGGTGGTTTACTAATAGTAACCTGCTATAAAAAATAGCCTCTGGTTCGTGAGACAAATCCATTTGACTTAAGCTTTACTTTGTTTAATGTTTTTAGTACTTACTTTGATATAGGAAATGGTTAGATGTTAACTTAACCAGGTGTATCATTATGTAAAATTCTTAGCAATATTAAGCATATGTAAGAAAGAAAAATATATCTTTTAATACCAGTATATTTTAATATTATAATTAATATAAATTATGTTACTATAACACATGCCGAGTTCAACATAAGAGAATTGGCAAACTTATAGTTTATACTAAATAAGGAAGATGTAATAAGATAACATTATTAATTGTTTTAATTTAGATTATTACATAAATAAAATTTAGTGAAAAATAAAAAACTGTTGACAGAATGAAAATGGCATGATAAGATAAATAAGTCGCTAAAGAGCGACAAGATCTTTGAAAATTAAACAGAGTGAGATAAGAAAAACTTATCTATATAAATAAACCAGCAATTCTTTTGAGCTACTAGATTAGTAGCCTAAATAACAGTAATGAGCATTCAAACTTTTAAATTGAGAGTTTGATCCTGGCTCAGGACGAACGCTGGCGGCGTGCCTAACACATGCAAGTCGAGCGA
>NZ_JABAIW010000076.1:0-17268 GCF_014231265.1 Clostridium sp. DJ247
AATCTGTGCAATTTTCAGAGAACAAATAATCTCTCTTAATACAGAGATTATAGTTTATAATGAAACTCCAAAGCTAGGGCTTCGGAGTGGCCGATCATCACAAAATCTCCGATTTTGGATGCCTGGCCATCTAGTGGTAATGACGTGAAGGTAACACCCGTTCCCATTCCGAACACGACGGTTAAGCTTCACCGTGCCGATGGTACTGCAGGGGAGGCCCTGTGGGAGAGTAGGTCGCTGCTAGGTAAATAATAATAAAAACACTAGGTTATTGTGCCTAGTGTTTTTATTATATTCTATTTTCAAATATAAAATTTATGTTTAATTTTATATTTAAGATATTAACAAGTTATAATTATTACAGGCCTTGAAAAGGCAGAAGTATCTGAGGTTGATAACTGGAAATTAGCTGTTAGCAGAGCTGTTAATAGTGCACAAAAATAATATTTATAAAAGGCTTTAAGTAAAACTTATAAGCCTTTTATAAATATTATTTTTTTATCCGATGACTACCCCCGCTCTAATACTCCCATCTTTTCCAAAGTGGGAGTAAAGAGCGGCTACGTCCCTGGATTCGTTCAACTAAGAATCAGGTGGGGTCAAAACCCCATCTGATTCAAGTTTCAATTTATGTTTCTGAGAAAATGCTTGATGTTGTAAAAATTAGATACAAAAAGAATACAAATATAAAAGTGAAATTTCTACTAATAAATATAATCGTAATAGAAGAAAACTAATAGTGTTTTTAGTGTGTTAAGAGATTAACAAGAATTTAAAGTTGAAATATTATTAAATATAATATATTATTAAAGATAATATATTATTAAATATGATATATTATTAATAAATATATATTATTGTTTTGCTTATATAGAAGAAAATTTAAGTGCTTTTTTAAAAAAATATTTATTATAATCATGCTTATCTAGAAATTTTTCTATTAAGTATTTGAAAATTTATCGTAAAAGGAGTGTAAACTATGAATAATAAGAATTTAAAAATTGTTGTATCAGGGGATATATGTATAAATTCCCTACAGTGGATAACAGAACCCCAAGATAACAAAGGTTTGAATTGGCAAACTCATTTAAATATACATAGTGTTTTAAAACCAGGAGAGTCTCTACTTTTAGCGAAACTTGTGGCGTTAGTAACAGGGGCTTCTATATATTCGCCTAAAATAGAAGATATAGAATCAACTATATGTAAAGAGTTTCTTCGCTCTACTGCAGAGTTAGATCTTTTTCCAGCATCTGCTGATGGAAAGAACAGCGGTAAAGTATATAGAGTAAGTCGTTTTCTAGGATTTACTGGGCCATCATCTGGTGTACCAAAGTTGCTTCCTATAATTAATGATGATGCTAATGCGGATATAGTTATAATAGATGATGAAAACAACGGTTTTAATTCTAATGAGGAATTTTGGCCTCTAGCTATAGAATCGTCTGCAAAATCACCAATAGTTTTATATAAAATGAATAATCCTATTGGTTCTAGCGCACTTTGGAAGCATTTAGAAAAATTTCATATTGAAAAAACTATAGTTGTTATAAATGGCGATGATTTACGTTCAAAGGGAGTAAATATAAGCAAAAGTCTTTCTTGGGAAAGAACTGCACAAGATTTTGTATGGCAAATGAACAATAATCCGAATCTTGCTTTTCTTGCAAACTGTCATCATCTTATAGTACCTTTTGGTCTTGAAGGTGCCATATACTATAGAAATGGAGGAACAACTGGAGCATATTTATACTTCCTACCCTATGAATGTGAAGGCGGTTCTTTTAAAGATACTCAAGGTAAAATGTATGGACTTACTTCTTGCTTCGTTGCTGGACTTGCACGCAGCCTTGTTTCAGAAAATAATAATGAAGAAGATCTGTCTTTGTTAATAGGTGAAGGAATACGTGAAGGAATTGTTGCTGCTCAAAAATACTTTATAAATGGATTTGGTAAAAATGTTGAGGAATTCCAATTTCCTAATCCTACAATATTTACTGAAGAAGAAAATAATTTTATATATAAAGAGTTAGTACAAGATGTAAAAATACCTCACTTATTCAATCCAAACTGTAATTCCTGTTGGTATATACTTAGAGATAAAAGCTCTACTAATTTAGCGGAGATAGCTTATGATATTGTAAAAAATGGAGCAAAAAGCGCACTTAAGTTCATACCTATAGCACAGTTTGGAAATTTACAAACTGTAGATAGAACAGAAATTGAAAGCTATAGAAGTATTAAAAATCTTATGTGGGAATATATCTCCACCAAAAATGCAGTACGTCCCCTTTCTATTGCTGTATTTGGAACACCAGGTTCAGGAAAATCCTTTGGTGTAACAGAAGTAGCTGCTAGTATTGCACCAGAGTTAATTGAAAAATTAAATTTTAATTTATCTCAGTTTCGAACGCCATTAGATTTGGTTAAAGCCTTTCATAAAGTAAGGGATTTTTCTTTAGAAGGCAAAATTCCATTAATATTTTTTGATGAATTTGACTCTGCTTTCGAAGGCAAACTAGGATGGCTTAAATACTTTTTAGCACCTATGCAGGATGGCATATTTAGAGAAGGAGATTCTATTCATCCTATTGGAAAAGCTATTTTTGTATTTGCTGGTGGGACAAATAGTACTTTTAAAGAATTCTGTGGAGAAGATATAAAAGATGAAAATGAACAAAAACAGTTTCTGCTAGAATTTAAAGGAGCAAAAGGTCCAGATTTTGTAAGTCGTCTAAGAGGGTATGTAAATATTCTAGGACCAAATCAAACAGATAAAAAATGGGATCAATTGTTTATTATTCGAAGAGCAATGCTATTACGCTCATTATTACAACGTAAGGTACCTCATCTCATAAACGATAATGGTGAAGCTCAAATTGATAATGGAGTATTAAGAGCACTACTTAAAATTCCAAGGTATAAACATGAATCAAGGTCTATGGAAGCTATACTAGAAATGAGTATGTTAACTAATGCAAAAAAATGGGAACAATCTGATCTACCTTCTAAAGAACAGCTAAAACTACATGTAGATGAAGAACAATTTTTACGTCATCTGATGCACAATGCATTCTATAGTGAAAAAATTGAGAGTCTTGCAATAGCTATTCATGAAAAATATAGAATCATTAATGAAGATAATAAAAATATAGATGAAGATTTTGTAATGCCATGGCAAGATCTTAGTGAAGAGCTTAAAGACTACAATCGTCATCAGGCTAAACAAATTCCTAACGCTTTACTTAAAATTAATTATGATGTTGTTTCTGTTAAAGAAGATCCAGCATTTGTAGAATTTACAGAAAAAGAGTTACAGGTGTTAGCTGAAAATGAGCATAAAAGTTGGTATCGTCATAGGAAAAAGAATGGTTGGAAACATGGTGAAGTTAAAGATAACAAGAAAAAAACTGATCCTGCACTTGTACTTTGGGACAATTTACCTAATGAGAAGAAAAATAAAGTATATGAAATGATTAAAATTTGGCCGGAAATACTGGCAAAATCAAACTTTAAGTTAGAACGATTAAAATTTTCATGTA
Organism: Clostridium sp. DJ247; assembly: GCF_014231265.1. Taxonomy (NCBI): domain Bacteria; kingdom Bacillati; phylum Bacillota; class Clostridia; order Eubacteriales; family Clostridiaceae; genus Clostridium; species Clostridium sp. DJ247. The sequence continues at coordinate 3,543 of NZ_JABAIW010000076.1, forward strand.
ATTGTGAGAATGAGAGCAAATTTATATAGCCACCTATAATGTATATTGTCGCTATCTTTAATTTTTGAAAGATAAGAAGTATGCTTTTATAAAAATTTATAAGAATATTTCTTATGCATATACTAATCATTAGTAAAAGAATATTTATTAAAGAGGGTGATGAAATAGATACTCAAAAATCCTTTAAAAGAGTTGGTACCCATGATGGAAGGTTTCATGCTGATGAGGTAATGGCAACATCCATTCTTAAAGAAATTTTTCAAATAGAATTAGTAAGAACAAGAGATATAGAGCTGCTAGATGAATTAGATATTGTGTATGACGTTGGTGGAGGAGAGTTCGATCATCACGGCATTAAAAAAGTATATAGAGAAGATGGTATACCCTTTGCAGCTTGTGGACTCATATGGAATAAGTTTGGAAGAGACGTAGTACGCTTGAAAAATCCTGCTTTAAATGAAGAAGAAATTGAGTCAGTTATTCATTATGTTGACAGAGTTTTAATAGAAGGTATTGATGCACTAGATAATGGAGTTAGAATAAATGATGGAGAAATACCCATTATGAGTATATCTTCAATTATATCAGGATTTAATCCATTTTGGTCTTCGGAAAAAAGTGAAGATGATACATTCAATGAAGCAGTGAAACTTGCATCCATTATTTTAAATAATACAATAAATTTTAGATTCTCCGTACTGAAGTCCAGGGAATATGTGGAGAGAGCATATGAAAACAGGAGAATTCCAGAGATTTTAGTGCTTGAAACTTATTGTCCATATAGGGAAGCACTTCAGGATATTGATGATAGAAAGGAAGTGCTTTTTATAGTATATCCAAGAAAAGATAGTTATGCATTGCAGACAGTCAGGGGCACCAGTGGGGAAGATTTAAAGCAGCTGCCTGAAGCTTGGGCAGGAAAAAGAGATGATGAGCTTGCTGACATAACAGGGGTTCATGACGCTGTGTTCTGCCATACTGGAAGATTTATTGCGGTGGCTAAATCCTTTGAAGGAATAATAAAACTAGCTAAGTTATCAATTGATGAACCTGAAAAAGCAACAGCAAGAGGATTCTTTAGATTTATAGCAAAAGTGTTTTCAAGAAGGTAATAAAACCAGTGGATTTTATAGTGGGCTTACTTTGCTATCTTTGTTTATATTATTAATGTCAAATAAAATATGAGCACCAAAAATAGATTTAAAAATAAATAGAGCCTCAAAGCTCTATTTATCATGAATCTCTATAATTCTATCCTCAAGTTCTATAATTTTATTGGTGTTTTCTTCTTCACCACTAGCTGATAGATTTTTTATGTTATTATCTAATTTTTCTGACATGAAAGGCATTTTGTTTGCTGCATCAACGGAGCCTTCATATTTTTTATTTTTCATCTGTTAACACTCCTTTCTAAAATTAGGGTTACCTTGATGAAAAAAAATATGCGGATATTATGAAAGAGGTATAGAAGTAGCCACTCTATACCTCTTTTAAATATGTATTAAAGTTTTTCTTAGCTTTTAGTGTACTAAATAAATCTCTTTATAACTTCTAAAACGCCATTTTCTTTATTGCTCTTGGCTAAAAATCTTGCATGTTTTTTAACTTCCTCAGGAGCATTTTCCATTGCATAACTGTAGTATGCTGAGTCAAACATTGATAAATCGTTAAAGAAATCACCAAATACCATTGTTTCTTCAGGCTTTATATTGAATCTCTCTTGAAGATACTTTATGGCTACACCTTTATTTACATCATTACTAATAATATCAAGCCATAACTTACCGGATACAGTGATTTGAAGGCTATGTCCAAAAAGGGGTTCAAATATCTTATTAGAGTTTTCAGCAGATCCTTTAAAATCACATATTGTAAATTTTAAAATATCATCCTCTACTTCATCAAAATTATTTACAATTTCATATTTTAAGTAATATCTTTCAACTTCATTTATAAATTCATCATAGCTCTTTTCAATGTAGGCTGCTTTCTTACCACATAGAATAATTTCGCAACCTTCAATTCGTCTTCCAGTTTTTATAAGAGACTTTATTATATCTTTATCTAATGTGCTGGAATAAAGCTCTTGTTCCTCTAGAAGTACGTAACTTCCATTCTCAGCCACATATATTATATCATCTTTAATTTTAGAAAATTTGTTTTGAATATTGTAATACTGTCTGCCGCTAGCAGCTGCGAATAATATGTTTTTTTCCTTTAGCTGACCTATTATATCAAAAATTTCTTCATTAAGTTCATCATGATCATCTAATAGTGTGCCGTCCATATCACTTGCGATAAGCTTTATCATGAGTACCACCTTCTTTCATTTATATCTAAGATTTATTATATTATGGTATTAAAAAAAAATCTATACTCTTATAAATGTAAGAATATAGATTTTCGTTAACATACTCATTATATTAATGAAAATCTTTACGTAAATTCTCCAGACTCAATTTCATGTTGAAGAATTTCATTAATACGTTTTTCAATTTTATCTAAATCAAAGCCAGCTTCTTTCTTAATGCTCTTTCGAAGCATGGGACCAATTTGTTGTATATCATCACTAATATCGTATAAGAGTTCTAAAGCTGCAGTTGCTTCCAGTTCTTCCCTGGGTATTTCTACCATATTTGCTAGAATAGAGTTTTCAGTTCTTGATGCCACCAGAGGGGACTTCACGTTATCAACGTATACAAGAGTTCTTCTCCCAGGACCTCGGTCATCTTCAATGCGCTCTAAACTAATAATTTTATCGGATCGAGCAAACTTACCATATCCAAGTGGAACCATTTGACCCTCTCTAATTTCCATAATTACATATCACCACCTAGTGAATTTCTAAAAGAATTTTCTTAACACTAGTTTTTACTTGTATGATAAAAGCTATACAACACAAATTTTTACTGGATAGTTTTTGATTTTACCTATTACTCTATCTTAGTAATTAAGGCATGTTATATATATTTAAAATGCTTTCTCTTGGTTTTACTGAGGTCTTTATAATACTTTTCTTTAATATATCCTCCATTATATAAAATTCCCTTAGTAGTAGATTCAGAATCTATTCCTATAGAATACATATTTCTCCTTCAGTATTTCTATAAAAGCTGTTATTCTAGTATTTAATTGCGCTATAATTAATAATAGTACCATACTAATGTGTTATATTTCAAATTACATATTATTATAGTAGAAACGCAAAACTATGGGGTTAAAAGCCTAGTAATTTAATAGTTAGATATCATGATATAAGGGGGAATATTATGAGGATACGAAATAAATTTCCTAAATATAATGAAGAAAAAAATAATCTTCTTTTAGAGGAAGGTTGGATTTTATTAAAAGATCCACTAATGATTTTCTTAGGTTTAATATCTGTGTGTATTATTAATTTATTTTCACCATTAACTCACGAAATTGTTCATTTGATTTTTTAAATATTATATTAATTTTAGTACAAGTACCTAATAAAAGTAAACTTGTTATGAATGGTCAATTATCTTATTATAAAACATGGAGCAATTAAAATGGGTAACACTCTAAAAGACTAGTTAGGTTTAATGAAGTTATTTTCGCTATGAAAGAGAGAGAGAATATGAATTGGATTGAATTAATAAAAACATATAATCCTTACAATGAACAAGAGAAAAAGGATAAAGAAATAATTTTATATTGTATAAATACATTTAATGATATTTTAACTAGGGATAACGAAATTGCACATATAACAAGCTCGGCCTTTGTAATAAATAAAACAAAAGACAAAGTGTTAATGATACACCATAATATATATAATTCATGGTCATGGACAGGTGGACATGCAGATGGAGAAGAGGACCTATTAGCTGTTGCAATTAAAGAAGCAAAGGAGGAAACTGGAGTAAGGAGTATTTATCCCATTAGTTCTGATATCTTCTCAATAGATGTACTACCTGTACTAGGTCATATAAAAAAGGGAAAATATGTGGCTGCACATTTACACTTATCAGTTGCTTATTTAGTTGAAGCAGATGAGAATGAATTACTTATTGTTAAAGCAGATGAAAATAGTGATGTTAAATGGATTCCAATATACGAAGTAACTGCATATACCAGTGAACCACATATGCAGTTGGTATACAAAAAATTAATATCTAAAATTAAATTGTTAACTAACTTTTAGATAAGCTTACAATTCAAAGCTTTGTAACTAAAATTGAACATATGTGTAGATTTAAAGTGGTATTTAGATAGAATACCTGGATATATATTAATTTACTAATTTATTAGAAGAACTATAAATATTTAGAGAGGGACTGATATTATGGGAAATAAGTATAAAAATTGTCAAAGCTGTGGAATGCCTTTGAGTAAGGATGAAAAAGGAGGGGGAACTGAAGCAAGCGGAAAAATGAGTACAATGTATTGTAGTCATTGTTATGAAAATGGAAAATTTACTTTGCCTAATATAACTGCTGATGAAATGAGAGAACTAGTAAATGAAAAACTAATAGAGATGAAAATTCCTAAATTTTTAATAAGATTTTTAACAAGAAATATTTCTAAATTAGAAAGATGGAGAAAGTAATTAAGTATAAACAGTACTATTCCAATTCGTTGGATGGTACTGTTTTTATATAGTAAACATTAATTTTAGTTGGTGAAAGAATTTATTGACAATTCATGTTTAAGTAACAGATCAACGTTTTCAAAAAAGTACTTAAAAGTGTTGATTATTTACTTAATAATGCTTATAATAAAGATAGAGGTGATTATATGTATGAAAGCGAATATAACATTCCATCATATGAAGATAGGCTTAAGTTACATTTTGAAGAGAAAAAGAATATTGCACAAAAAGCTCTGCTCTTTATCCATAAAAATAAAAACTACTTTTTTGATGTTTCTACAAATATTCAACTTCTTGCTAAATTATTAAATGAAAAGGTTAATGTATTTACTCATTCTCTAGATAACATTAAAATACTTTCGGAGAAAAAAGATGTTTTTATATATTCAATGGGAGGATGTTTTAATAAAAAAAATCGATTTTTCTATAAACCAGGTTGTACAAATTACTTTGAAGAACTAGAGTTTGATGCAGCATTTATAGGTGCGGCGGCTATAATGAAAGATGGAATTTACTATGCTGATGAAGAGGATGCTTTTATTAAACAAGAAGCTGTGAAAAAATCTAAAAAAGTAATTTTGCTTGCGGAGCATCAAAAATACCAAAATAGTTCTTGTTATAAAGGATTAGACTGGAATCAGGTTGATATTATTATTCTTGACCAAATATCCTCTACCTCATTTGTAGATATTATAAAATCACAAAATATTCAAATTGATCCTAATACTTTGCTTATTATGTAGCAATATTAATACCAAAGATAGAGGTGACTATATGTACCAAGAAGAAAGACTTATAAAAATACTAGAGCATTTAAATGAGCACAATAATATGTCTGTTCATGACATTTGTGAAACTCTTAGGGTATCAAGAGATACGGCTCGTCGTGATATTTTAAAGCTTATAGAACAAGGAGCAGCAATTCGTACCCATGGAGGGATTGCTCTTCCAGTCTTAAAAAATACAATTCAAGCTTATCGAGAACGACTTGAATCTTATTCTGAAGAGAAGAAAAATATCGCTGAAAAGGCCTTACGTTTTATTCATGAACATGAGCACTATTTCTTTGATGTTTCTACAACTGTTCGCTTTCTTGCAGAATATCTAGATAAAAATGTTACAGTATTTACTCACTCTCTTGATAACATTGAAATACTTTCGGAGAAAAACCATGTTTTTATACATTCTATTGGAGGTTGTCTTCATAAAAAAAATCGATTCTTTTATAGACCAGATTGCACAAGTTATTTTGAAGGAATATTATTTGATACTGCTTTTTTAGGTGCAGCGGCTATAATGACAGATGGAATATATTATGCTGACGAAGAAGATGCTTTTATTAAACAAGCAGTTACTAGGCAATCCAGTAAAGTTATTCTTCTTGCGGATTATGAAAAGTTTCATCGTTCTAGTTATTATAAGGGAGTAAATTGGGGGCAAGTGGATATTATCATTACTGATCGTATTCCACCTCCTTCATTTATAGATATTATAGAATCACAAAATATTCAGTTAATTGTTACTCAATAGCAGGGTGACGTTTTTAATAAATTGCAGCCGCGTTAAACCACTGCTTAGAAATTCTTATTATTTTAGGGGAGGTAATTTAATGAGTAAATTTAAAATGATATGTTTAGACATTGACGGAACTTTATTAAATTCTCAGCATAGGATTTCTGAAAACACAAAAAAAATAATTCAGGTAGTTGCAAATGAAAAACAAATACCAGTAATATTAGTTTCGGCAAGAATGCCAAAAGGAATATTATTTTTGCAGAAAGAACTTAATATAGTACAACCAATTATTTGTTATAGCGGTTCTTTGATTATGGATAAAGACACAAATGTTTTGCTTAAGAAGGTCATACCACTATCTAGTATTATACACATATATAATCTTGTTAAAAATACAGATGTGCATATTAGTCTATATAAAGATGATGAATGGTATATAGAAGAATTAGATGAATGGGCTAAACAAGAAAGTGAAATAACAAATATTGTTCCAACTATTGTAAACTTTTACAGCTTATTTGACTTATGGAAAAAAGAAAATACGGGACCTAATAAAGTTTTATGTATGGCCCAACCTGATAATATCCAATCACTAAATACAAATATTAAAGCTGATAGCTTAAATAATTTAAATATATATCCTTCAAAACCAACCTATCTAGAAATTATGTCTAGCCAGGCTTCAAAGACATCAGCAATTGACTTTTTACGTAGAAAATTCGATATACAAAAATCAGAAATAATTGCTATGGGTGATAATTATAATGATATAGATATGATAGAATATGCAGGTTTAGGAATAGCAATGGGTAATGCCCCAGACCAAGTGAAACAATATGCCAATGAGATAACTCTTACTAATGATGAAGATGGTGTAGCTGAAGCAATAAAAAAATATGTCTTATCTTAATTTTGTAACTTCATTATGAACGCGTAAAATATTATAATTTTAAATATAACTAAAGTGGTACTTTATTAAAAATATCACTTTAGTTTTTATGCTATTCTCCGCTAGTAAGTTATCACTGCTTTTCCACTTCTTTATCTATAATTTTAGGATCTCCAGTAGTTTCTAAATGTATCTGTTCTTTTTTTAAGGTCTTTTCAATACACTCTGTTTCTTGGAATTGATGTTTGTAAATTTCAACATCTTCTAAAACTAGGGGATGTTTAATAACCTCGATGCGTTCCTCACTAATGGGTATCCGGATTTTCTCTGTATGTCTATCCATTTTGTTCGGAGCTTTTCCGTCTAAAACTTTCTTCTCAATTACAAGTTCCTCACGAGTCACAGGCACAGTAATATTTTTTTCCTCCGTAAAAACTTCTTTGTGCATGGTTACCTGTCCAGTTTGTATCCATTTTTTTGCAATATCCAACTGTTCTTCCCGAAGTTGGAGTTTTGCGCTATTATTAGTGTCATCAATAAGTTGTTTTGAAATTTTATCATTACCTTTTGTAATATGACCTCTATCTTGATTAAATGCGGATTTCTTTAACATTCTTTTTTATCCTCCAAAATTGCTATAGTAATTATGCACTATACCTTTTACATTCTACGAATAAAACTAAAGTGTAAAAGCGTAGTTTAAGATACTTTCGAAAAAACACCTAACAAACCGTGCCTACGATTCGAAAGGTGTTTCTTGTTTCATTTTATATGCTTATTGCTGGAGCTTATTCTCTGTGTTATCAGAAACTATATTAGGGTTACCGTCTGTATCCACACGAGCCTCTTCCCTTTGTAGGGTTTCTTCAATCTTTTCAGTTTCTTCAACTTCACGCTTGTAAGCTGAAACTTCCCCTGTTACTACAGTATGTTTACCTACTTCAACCTTTTCCTCACTTACAGGAATGCGAATAGTTTCTCCAGCACTAATAGGTGAATCACTGGATTCATTGTCAATAGATCTTCTCTCAATAACAACTTCTTCGTGAGTAACAGGAACATTGACTATCTTTTTCTCTTCTACAATTTCCTTGCTTAAGGTTACCTCACCTGTTTGCACTTTATTTTTATTGATGTCTAATTCCTCTTGACGGAGACGAAGCTTTCCGTTCTCAGTAGTTTCAGTTTTATTATCATCTTCATTTCCAAAGATTCCAAATAAATTTCCCATAATTACCTCCATTAGTCATGTAATTTTATTTCTATTAGTATGTTGCCCTTTTTAAGTATGTATTATCCAACCTGTTATACTGTATTCATGCATCGAAGCTTCATAAGGCATCAGAGCTTGCACGTGATACATTATCTGAAGTAATAAGATCTGTAAGAACAATAAAGCCTTCAAATATGGAAGGTTTTATGGATATTTATGGTAGAAATGTGGTAATATCATAATAAGTATTATAAATTTTTGTAAAAAACATTGAAATTCTATAGAAAGATTGCAGTATTATTTTATTAGACAGGATGCTTTTTTAATATTACTTGTAATTTTTTTATATGGCTTATTCAAAAAAGAAAACTGGTTATTTACGTTAAATATCTTAAGTTTTTTAATTGGTTTTATGCTGCATCAGTATATCAGCTTTTGGATTAAAGGTTATTTTACTGATGGGTATCTAAAGATATTGTTAGATAGATGCTTGCTTATAATAGTTGTTTTATGTTTTATTCCTGTTTCACTGATTTACAAAAAGCCATTGGTGCAGGTGGACTTGGGGATTTTATTTTTAAATGAACTACTTACCTAAAATTTTATGGGGTACTGTCATGGCATCAGGGTTGACATTTTTAGCAAATCAAGGTTTGTTAACCTTGGAAAAAATATTCTCTAAAGGCACGTGGTGAATATGATAATAAGAAAAATAAGGTTGAAAAGAAAATGTATGCATAGATATTTAAAGGGTGCAGAAAAAATCAGCACCCTTTAAATGTTATTTATATATATCAGAAAATTCAATACCAATTCTTTCAGTTTTTTTCTGCAGTTGATCATCATTATGTATAGTATCTAATGATCTATAGGATTCTTCAGAGTTTTCTATTGTTTTGCTAGGTAACAGAATTACAAATTCACTTCCTACCCCAAGAGTACTCTTTACACTTATAGAACCACCATGAGCTTCCACTAAGGATTTAACTAGTGATAAACCTATTCCACTTCCCTCAACTTTTCTGGTAAGTAATTCATCAACTTGCCTAAAACGTTCAAATATTATATCTAGTTTATCAGCTGGAATCCCCACACCTGTATCTTTAACACTTATCATCACGTTAGCATCAAGATCTTTTATATGTACATTAATAGTTCCACCAGATTTAGTATGTTTAATAGCGTTAGACAGTAGGTTTAACATGATTCTTTCAATTTTATCATCATCACAAGCGATTATCTTCTCCTCAGTATCTGTATCAAAGATTAATTCAATTTCTTTGCTCTTAACATAATCTACAACAGAAAGGGTAATATCTTCTACCACTGCTACGATGTTATGGTTATCTAAGTTTATATTAGAGAAACCAGAATCAATTTTTGTAAGGTCTATAATATTGTTAATAAGCTTTAAAAGTCTATGAGCATTCTGTCTCATAATACCGATGTACTTTTCAAATGCTGCTGTGAAATTATTACAGTTACCTTTTGAACTATTATGTATAGAATTTAGCAGTTGAATGGCACTTAATATAATATTTAATGGTGTTCTAAGTTCATGTGAAATATTGCTAAAAAATTCAGTCTTAAGCCTATCATATTCTATTGTTTGTTGTAAAAATTTTTTATTTTCCTCAATGATTCTCTTTTGCTCTGTAATATCATTAATATAAGTTAGGCCTAATAAGTTATCTTTACTAGACAGTGGAGCTGAAAATACTTCACAAACAATCTTAGTACCATCAATTTTTAATAACTCCATTTCCATAACAGGTTCAATGCTACAACCATTTTTTGTTAGAGTCTCTCTATTAACAGCTTTTTTGTGGTAGGGATCAGTTATAAAATCTAGTCTAGATCTCCCTACTACTTCTTCACTAGATTTAGCTCCAAACAGCTTTAGTCCCGGTTTATTTGCATAAGTAATAATTCCATTATTAACAACATAGACACCAAGAGGTGAAAGATCAATTATTTTTTTGTTTCTCTCAGTAATCTCCATTAGAGCTTCTTCTGATTTTAATCTTTCACTTATATCTCTTATAACGCAAAGTTTTACCAATCTTTTATTAAGCCGAAATACATTTGCATTTATTTCAACAGGTAAAATTGTCTTATCTTTTTTTAAAAGAGCAGTTTCAAAAGTGTAAGAATGCAGTTTTCTGTCTTCTTTTATCTGGTCTGAAATGTTTTGGGTAGATCTTCCGTAAATTTTTAGATATTCATTATGAATATAAATATCATCAAAAATCATATCTAAAAATTCTTCTTTACTATAGCCTAACGTCTCTGTTGCTACAGTGTTTACCTCTATAAACTTTCCAGTTGTTCCATCTTTCTTAATATCAGCTAAAAGAATTATATCATTTACGTTATTAAATAGTGTTTGATATTTTTGTTCAGTTTCTTCAGTTTCTTCCTGCTGCTTATAGGGTCTAATATCTAAATGTAATCCTGCTACATATACGTTTCGGCCTTGTTCATCTTTTAAGGCTTTGCCGTTACTTTTAATCCACATATATTTATTATCTTTTGATTTAATACGATATTCAGCTTTAAAATAATCCTTTTTACCTTTGATTATTTCATTAAAAGTATTTGTTAAACCTTCAATATCATCAGGATGAACCAGGGTAAACCAAAAATCTATATGGTCCCTAATCTCAAATTTACTATAACCTAAAAAGTTAACTAATGAATCAACTATATTAGTTTCGCTAGTTATCAGATCATATTCCCAAGTTTGCTGTGATATGCTATCAGCAATTAAACTGTCCCTCACGTACTTGTCAACCTTTAGCAAGATTGGTGCCTCCTTTAAAGATCAAATTAATGATATTATAACATATAATTATATAATATATAATATATTATATAATTGCTTTTAATAAATCTTAGCAAGTCTTAATATGCGGGAAAATTAATATTGGAACAAATATTGATGCAGAGGCGAAAGTAAGACTCAAAGATGGACTTAAGAGAATATCAGTGGATGGGTCAACGATCTATTAAGAATATGGAGGCAGCAAGAATTGAAAATGAAAAATTTATAAAAGAATATGAGACTAAGGTATAAAAGTATAGAGTAGATATGCAGGGAGCAGATTAGATTTATATTTTGCCAGCAGGGATTACATACTTTATGGCAACAGTAAGGAGCACTTGGTTAATTTCAGGTGCTTATTTGTTTACAAAATATTAAGAAAGTAAATAAATATGTAATAGTTATGTAACAAGGCCGTAACAATAGATATTTATAATAATAGGTGTCCTAAGATATTAAAGCTTAGAGAAAGATAATGCGTAAACCATCCCCCTTACATAGGCATTAGTAGAAATACTAGTGCTATTTTTTTTCTTGACATTGATTAGATTCAATTATAGTTTGATATTATCAGTAAACCTGATTTCTAAAACTATGACAAATTAATTTTTGCATAGTTTTTCATTCTATTGACTAATAGCACGGTAGTATCACAGGATTCAACTACTAGGATTAAGACAACTATCTTAAAATCTCGCTTTACATCTAAGTAACGTCTTAAGCCTCCTTCAAGGAAACTCCTTCCACCAAAGCCTTTCCTTTTAGGTGTACTTTGGCAGTCTTTATATTATAAAAATTAAGATTTATGCTATTCCTAATATTTATTTCCTATTATAATTTCCTTTGTTATCTATCATAGTTAAAGCAAATCCATCTGGATTAGTGTCTATACCTATAATCCTATTATTTCCTGTGCTATTGCTTCATCAAAGGCAATAGCACAGGTAGAATGGACTATGTTCAAGGACCACAAATGCACCCATGGACTCCTGGATATAGTCAAGATTATAGATTTAATTCAACAGATAACCAAAATCTAGTTGACAATTATATAACAGCATTATCAATTAGAAGACAAGCACACGAAACCAGATTATTATTCCAACTTGCTGGAATGCTTCACCAATGGACCACAGCGGAAATATTGGTCCAATAGAAAAAGCCTTAATAGGAACTCATGTTGCAGACACAACTTACTAATGCTAACTTATATCTTCGATATATGCAGAGAATAATATCGAGAATTATGCTTAATTTTAATTTAACTTTAAACTATATTTGAAATATATTTAAAGTTAAATTAAAATGTGTTAACATATTCTTAACCAATAACTATATATCATGGTATATTATGGTATAAGACATATGTTATTTGCTATCCATGGAGTTGCAAAAAATAAATCAAAAGGAGTGTTAACATGAAAATTAGTAGAAGAGATTTTTTAAAATGGTCAGTAGCTACAGCTGTTGCATTAAATTTAGATTTAGACCTAGATAGAGTTAATACAGTACTTGCAGCAGACACAGATCCACCTGTTATCTGGTTAAATGGAGCTGGATGTTCAGGATGTACTATATCAACCTTAAATGTTACTAATCCAACAACTATTGATGATGTTTTATTAAACAAGATAAGTATGAAGTATAATACTACACTTATGACAGCATCAGGAGATTCGGCTATGCAGACTCTTGATGAATGTGCTAATACATACAAAGGACAATTTATACTTGTAGTTGAAGGCGCAATACCTACTGGATTAAGTGGAAACTACTGTATAATTGGTGAGCAAAATGGTTCACCATTAACAATGCAGCAGGCAGTATTAAAATATGGTTCTATGGCTAAATATGTAGTAGCAGCAGGAACTTGTGCATCTTTTGGAGGAGTATCAGCAGCTGCACCTAACAGCACTTCTAGTTCAACAGTAAAATCACTATTAAGCGGTAAAACTGTTAAACCTGTTATAAATCTTGCAGGATGTCCTGTCCACCCAACTGTTATGGTTCAAACATTACTAAATCTTATCTTAACAGGCATGCCAACCTTAGATTCTTATAATAGACCAACTCAGTTCTATTCAAATACTGTTCATAGTAGATGCCCTAGAGAAGAAGCTGGTGATGCAAGTCAACCAGGTGTATATGGGTGCTATGAGGAAATAGGATGTATGGGACCTATAAGTAAGAATGTATGTCCATCTATGAAATGGAACAATGGTCAAGGTTGGTGTATAGGTGGAAATTATCCATGTATAGGGTGCGCTAGTCCTAACTTCCCAACAACTCCTTTATTAAGTCATAGAGACTAATAACTATAAATAAAAGAGGGAGATGAACTTATATGAGTACATTAGTATTAGATCCAATAACTAGATTAGAAGGACATCTAAAAGTTGAAGTGACTCTTGATTCAAGTAACAATGTAACAGCAGCACAGGCTTCAGGTGGACTTTATAGAGATTTTGAAAATATGCTTTTAAACAGAGTGCCAAAGGATGCAGCTTTTTTAACACAGAGAATATGCGGACTATGCCCAGTATCCCATGCTATTGCTTCATCAAAGGCAATAGAACAGGCAGTAGGATTTACTCCTACTTTACAAGGGTTACTTTTAAGAAATCTTATTCAGGGCTCTAATTATTTATCAGATAATATTCTGCATTTCTA